>NZ_CAXAVM010000184.1:0-13944 GCF_963972345.1 uncultured Gimesia sp.
GAAAGGTGATTCCATACCAGGGAGGCAGGAACATGAGACGAATGATTTTCGCGGGCCTGATCTTGATGATATTGCCCCACACCGCTGAATCAGAAGAGATCAATGCAGCAGCGAGCACCGCGCTGGTGAACCTGAATCGTGAGTTCATCAATGCGCATGCGGTCGCCAGGAAGTTAGACCTCGCCTCTGGCGGGCCGATCATTCTGCTTGAGGATGGAAAGCTCGTTCTGGTCCGCAATGGGTCGGAAACGACTTCGGAAATGCTTCTTCCACGGTACGATACGGTAAAAGTCTTTGCGCATATGCCGGTAGCGATCTATCTTATGCTCGGCCCACCCGTTGCCGGCCAGCTCGACACGCAGCGTCTGCAACAACTGGCTGACTATCATAGGCAGATCGACCGCGTTGAGAAACAGATCGAGCACATGGCGCTGGAAGCAACAAGCCTCAAACGGCAGCAACAGCTTCTGGCTGATTCCAGGCAGTTCCTGGAAAAGGTGATTCAACGGCAGGAGTTCAGCACTGAAGAGTTGCATGCTTTCACGCGCAGTATGCTGCCGATGATTCAAGCGAATATTGCCGAAGCAGCGTCGAGTCAACTCGATACCATGCATGAGCAGGTCATGGCCTGGAAAAAAGAATTGACGCCGGAAGAATGGCAGAAACTGCGCGTCTCGGTGAAAGGCGCTGTGCTGGCCCGCGATGACAATCTGGCAATGCAGTACTTTGAGCGTCTATTGAATCTTGAGGGGCCTGGCATGCGGCTCATTTACATGGAACGCTATGTTCCTCCCACACCGATGCTGAGTTTACTGGCCACTCGCTCTGTCGATCGCGGAATCAGCATCGCCTTTTTCGACAATCCAGACCGGATGTTCCGCGACGTACTGGCAGACGCCGCGAATGCACACATCAAGACAATGAAATTCGATTAGACTGTATCCCCTTTTTGATTTCGATGCTCGTTCGGGCTGAAAACTTCGAAGTCTTCCTGCTCGACCATGTCCAGGCTGGGGCTCGATTCGTCTTTCGCATCTTTCGGGCGGTAATAGATTTTAATCGGGATCTCTTTAAACGGGAGTGCTTCCCGCAGTACGCCGCTCAGGTAACGCTTCCAGGAGTCGGTAAACAGTTTCTGGTCGTTACATTTCAAGACGATTGTGGGCGGCTCGGTGGCCACCTGTGTTGCGTAGTAAATTTTGGGACGGTGGTTTTTGGAGTAGGGGGGCTGATTGTTCTGGATGGCTGCCCGGACGATCTTATTCAGGCGACCGGTCGAGACACGAATCCGTGACTGTTTGTAAATCGTCTGTGCCAGGTTGATCACCTGCTTGATGTTGCGGGAGTCCTTCGCGGTTACAAACGCCACGGGGGCGTGCCGCATGGTACGGAACTGGGACGTCAGATATTCATCCCATTTTTCCGAGGTCATTTTCTTTTCGCGGCCCAGGTCCCATTTATTAATCACGAAGATACAGGGTTTATGGTTTTCTTCAATCTCGGCGACCAGCTGTTTGTCGACTTTGGAAACGGTCTCCTGCGAATCAAAAAACATCAGCACCACATTGGCGCGACGGATGCTGCGTTTCGCCCGGGTTAAGCCGTAAAATTCAATGTCGTTCGCCAGGCTTTTCCGTTTTCGTACGCCCGGGGTATCAATGGCCAGAAATGATTTGTCGTCGAATTCAAACCGGATATCGACGCTGTCGCGGGTCGTGCCGGCGACTTCACTCACGATCATCCGCTCCGACTCAGCCAGCGCATTGATGAAGGTACTTTTGCCGACATTCCGCCGACCGACAATGGCAATTTTCAGTTCGGGATCCGCCGACAGCGAATCCCCCTCCGACTCTTCCAGCTCTTCTGCCGGGGGGAGCTGATCCATGATCTCATCGAGTAATTCATTCCGGTTCCGGTTCCCTTTGACACTCGTCAGCACAACGGGGGAATTCGTCAGGTGATAGAACTGCGCTGCTTCGTCATCGGTTTTGGTGGAATCGCATTTGTTGATACACAGGATTTTGGGTTTCTCAATCAACCGTAATCGCGTGGCGACTTCTTCATCCAGGTGTGCCACCCCCAGGGAACCATCAACGACAAACAGGATCAGGTCGGCTTCATCAATGCCTACCTGGATCTGGCGTTCAATGTCTTCTGAGAGATCGTCACTGTCGGTAATGCCGATTCCGCCGGTATCCACCAGTTCAAAATAGCGATCTTTTTCATGAACGAGATACGTCACGCGATCGCGGGTGACACCAGCGGTCGGGTCGACGATCGCCACACGGTGGCCGGCAAGCCAGTTGAAAATGGAACTTTTGCCAACATTGGGGCGCCCCACGATAGCAATTTTGGGAATGGCCATGGTTTTACGTTTTTCTTTGGAAAGCGTTTTCAGTGTGAATCGAACAGGATTGGGTTGGCTCTCTTGATTTCCAGCCTTGAGACCTGTATCCCTTTAGTCTGCTGGTATCAGAATCTGTTGAGCGCCCGCCGATTCGAAGTATGTATATTCTGCTGGCATTCAGAGCGTGCTGATGCCGGGCGGTTATGAAACAGAACTCGACAGGCCGCCTGCGACGGCTTCTGGCATAGTAAGCGGTTGAGTCATATTTCTTATAGATTATCCAGTTGGGAGACGATTGTTAATCAACTGGCGCTATGCGTTTGGGAAGTTCCGGCTAAATGACGGCATTTGAGCATGAATTGGCGGCCTGGGGGCCCGATTCCCCCTGTTTTCAGGGAACGGATGCTCCAGTCTCCCTGGCTGAGGCCCAGGCGTATTGCCGTAAAATCGCCCTCGGGCATTACGAGAATTTCCCCGTCGTCTCGTGGGCGCTGCCTCGGGAATTGCGTCCGCACTTTTATCACATCTATGCCTTCTGCCGCTGGGCCGACGATCTGGGTGATGAAATCGAAGACGCCGACCAGTCACTCAACCTGCTCGCCTGGTGGCGGTCTCAACTGGTGAAATGCTATCAGAGTATTCAGAATGCCGCGGAAGATGCGCAGCCGTCATCCACGTCCTGTCTGCATCCGGTATTTATTGCGCTGGCTCCCACTATTGTCAAATATGACTTGCCTCAATCCGCCTTCGATGACCTGATCCAGGCGTTCGAGCAGGATCAGCGGATCAGCGAATATCAGACGTTTGCAGAACTGCTTTCGTACTGCCAGAGAAGCGCCAATCCGGTGGGGCGGCTGGTGCTGCACCTGTGCGAGTCGGTTACCGAAGAAACGCTGGCCTGGTCCGATTCGATTTGCACGGGATTGCAGTTGGCCAATTTCTGGCAGGACGTCGCCCGTGATTTCGCCATCGGCCGCATCTATCTTCCCCGGGAAGACTGCGAGCAGTTCGGCTATACCAGAGAGCAGATTGAGCGGAACGAATTCAACGAGTCATTTCAGAAATTGATGGCGTTTGAAGTGCAACGCGCGCGGCAGTACCTGCTGGAGGGAGTGCCTCTGATCGCACAGCTTCCCGGTCGCCTGCAGGTGGACATCGATCTGTTTATCCGGGGAGGCTTGAAGATACTCGATCACATCGAACGGCAGCAGTTCAATGTCTGGAAACAGCGTCCCCAGGTAACCCGTTTCGAGTTTGGTATAATGCTCTGCCAGAGTCTGATGCGGCGTATCACGGGCAGGAATCGTTGATTTGCCAGGCCATCAGCAGGTTGTATGAGGAAACAGACTGCATGAAACTCTGATGAAGAATCGCGTAATCTGATGTTTTGCCCTCTTTCAAGCTGGTCTCTTTTTGCAAGATGAGGGGGCATTTGAAAGTTTGACGGTCAGCCGGTTCAGAAAAAATTCTTTTACAATATTCCGTGATCTGAAGATTGGATTTGAATGAAATTTGTGTGTAGTTTCTACAAATACAGTGTTTTGCAGAGTCTCGCTAATGATTCTTGACATCTTTGGACGATGTCCAACATTTAGTATTGACTACTGAAATATACACACTATATTGGGTGTTACGAGTGAGTGGCTCACACAAAGTGCTAAACAAGTGTTTCGGTGTGGGTCAAGAAAAAGGTGGTTTTACCAGACCTTCTGACAGTGTTGATTTGAATAGTTCCGGGCCGTGCTCTTGTCTCTCTCCAGACTGCACAACATGCCTGCAACCTGCTCATAAAACCTGTCTCTCAGGGGTCTGGTGGATCCTCAGCTCTCACATTCAGATGGTTTTAGAAATCGAATTTCAGATCAGTGAGGGGTTCGTAAGAGCAAACGGAGTTGCCAGTTCATGCACCATGGAAATGTTGCCTGCCTGCTCCCGTCTCTTCATGTTCCCTGTCTTGTCTGTTGTTACATTCCTGGCCTTCTGTCGCGAGCTCGCTCATTGTGGGGCACTGTGCGTGCAACTGCGGTCTCATCACAACGTTTCTCATTGATACACAAGCTGCTGTCGGCATGGACACAGCCGGATTTTTAGCATTCCATTTAAAGGAGGCAATCGAATGATTCGAGCGCAAACAGAATGGGTCGTCACGAAGCGCGGGGGACGGACAGCTCCCTTTGATGCATCGCTGATCGGTCGGGCAATTTCCAACGCTTTCCGCGCGGAACTGAACCTTGCGGATAATCAACCACTCGATGACGAAATCCGGATGGAAATCCCGGAGATGGTCGAGTCGGTCGCCAATGAAATTGCAGCCGCGGCCAGTTCCGACGCCGGGGTTGAAGTTGAAAAAATTCAGGACGTCGTCGAGATGATGCTGATGCGACGCGGGCACTATCGCATTGCCCGCCGCTACATCGTCTATCGGGCAGAACGCGCCAAGCTGCGTGCACTCCGTGGATCGTCTGACCTGGTGGAAGAATCCGAAACCATCAAATCCACAACGCCCCGGTTTCATGTGATTCTGACAGACGGGACCAAGGTTCCCTTTGATGAAGCCCGCATTCTGGCACGACTTTCCGATGCCTGTCGCGGACTGGAAGGCGACTGTTCCGCGGAAGCACTGCTGGAAGAAGTCATGCGTTCGATCTTCGATGGTATTTCTGTCGAAGAACTGTACCGTGCGATGATTCTGGCGGCCCGTACCCGGATTGAACGTGATCCTGCCTACGATACGGTTGCTTCACGACTGATGCTGAAAATTATCTATAACGACGCCCTGGGAAATGCACCCTCGGACGTTAATGAATTGAATCAGCTGTATGTCGATCGTTTTCCCAAGTTCCTGGAAGACGGCATTGCCGCCAAACGACTGACAGCCGATCTGCATAAGTTCGATCTGAGCCGCATCGCCCTGGCACTCGAACCCAAACGGGACCACCTGTTCCAGTACCTGGGTCTGCAGGCCATCTTCGATCGTTACCTGCTGCACATTGGTGGCCGACGCATTGAAACACCCCAGTATTTCTGGATGCGGGTCTCCATGGGACTGGCGATTCAGGAAGAAGGGGATGCCACCGGCCGGGCGATTGAGTTCTACAACATCCTCTCCTCGTTCCGATTTACATCGGCAACGCCGACGCTGTTTAACTCAGCCACACTGCATCCGCAGTTGAGCTCCTGTTACCTGTCGACGGTGAACGACGATCTGGATCACATCTTCAAGTGTGTTGCCGACAATGCCAAGCTCTCCAAATGGGCCGGCGGACTGGGGAACGACTGGACACAGATCCGGGCGACCAACTCTCACATCAGTGGTACCAATGGCCAGAGCCAGGGCGTGATTCCGTTCCTGAAAGTGGTCAACGATACCGCGGTTGCCGTGAACCAGGGCGGAAAACGCAAAGGCGCTGTCTGTTCCTACCTCGAAACGTGGCACATGGATATCGAAGAGTTCCTCGACCTGCGTAAAAACACAGGCGATGATCGACGTCGTACCCATGACATGCACACTGCCAACTGGATTCCCGACCTGTTTATGCGTCGCGTCCGCGAAGATGGTGAATGGACTTTATTCAGCCCGAATGATGTGCCTGATCTGCACGATCTGTATGGTCATGATTTCGAAAAACGCTACGCCGAATACGAACGCATGACAGAGACCGGCGAAATCAAACTGTTCCGCCGTATTTCTGCTGTCGAGTTGTGGCGTAAAATGCTGACACGTCTGTTCGAAACCGGACATCCCTGGATTACCTGGAAGGATGCGTCCAACCTGCGTTCTCCCCAGGATCATGTCGGCGTTGTGCACAGCAGTAACCTCTGTACCGAAATCCTGCTCAACACCTCGCGGGATGAGACGGCGGTCTGCAACCTGGGTTCAGTGAACCTCAAGCTGCACATTGTCGATGGTCAGCTTGACCTGGGCATGCTGGAAGAAACCGTTCGGACTGCAATGCGGATGCTGGATAACGTGATTGACATCAATTACTACCCCACTCCCGAAGCACGCAACTCGAATACCAAGCATCGCCCCGTCGGTCTGGGAATCATGGGTTTCCAGGATGCCTTGCTGGCCCAGGGCATCAGCTATGCCAGCATGCAGGCCGTTGAGTTTGCCGATGCCAGCATGGAAGCCATTTCCTACTTCGCGATCCTGGCTTCTTCGGAACTGGCCGGCGAGCGGGGACGTTATGGTTCTTACACCGGTTCCAAGTGGGATCGGGGTCTGTTACCCATCGACACGCTGGACCTGTATGAAAAAGAACGGGGTATTCCGGTCGAAGTCGATCGCCAGACCCGCCTGGACTGGCAGGTCGTTCGCGATTCCATCGCTGCCAACGGCATGCGTAACAGTAACGTGATGGCGATTGCTCCAACGGCGACGATCTCCACGATCATCGGTGTTTCTCAATCGATTGAGCCTTCCTACAAACATCTGTATGTGAAGAGTAATCTTTCCGGCGAGTTCACCCAGGTCAATCGCCAGCTGGTGGACGACCTGAAAGCCGTCGATCTGTGGGATGCGGACATGCTGGAAGCCCTCAAGTATTATGACGGTTCGGTTCAGGAAATTGAGCGGATCCCCGATGTACTGAAGGCCCGTTACCTGACGGCGTTTGAAGTCGAACCCAAGTGGACCATTGAGTGTGCCGCCCATCGCCAGAAATGGATCGATATGGGACAGTCACTCAACCTCTACCTGGAAGAACCCTCCGGCAAAAAACTGCATGAGATGTATATGCTGGCCTGGGAACGCGGGTTGAAGACCACTTACTATCTGCGAACACTGGCAGCCACCCAGGTTGAGAAGTCAACCGTGGACGTCAACAAGTTTGGCATTCAGCCCCGCTGGATGAAAAACGCCAGTGCTTCAGGGGATATTCAGGTCGACCGGGAGCCCGCCGCCACGATGGTGACGCCCGGCGAAAGCTGTAACCTGGACGGTGATTGCGAGGCCTGCCAGTAATCACAGTCTTTTCATCCCCGCTCTCAAACGTGTTCAGTCTTATTCAATAAATGGATTTCAAAAAGGTGTTATGATGACAATCCTTAATGCAAATACAAATTCCAATACATCGGTCACTCCAGTGGGGGATACTCCCACAGGCCGTTTCAAAGCAGATAAAAAACGCCTGATTAACTGCTCTCAGGTCGACGTCAACCAGCTGATGCCTTTAAAGTATCACTGGGCCTGGGAACATTACCTGAATGGTTGTGCCAACCACTGGATGCCCACCGAAGTCGGCATGACCAAGGACATTGAAACCTGGCGTTCCAGCAAACTCAGCGATGGCGAACGTTTCGTGATCATGCGGAATCTGGGCTTCTTTGCGACTGCAGAGAGCCTGGTGGCCAACAACATCGTGCTGGCCATCTTCAAGCATGTGACCAATGCGGAATGCCGTCAGTACCTGTTGCGTCAGGCCTTTGAAGAAGCCGTGCATTCGCACACCTTCCTGTACATCGTCGAAAGCCTCGGGCTCAATGAGTCGGAAGTCTTCAACATGTATCACGAAGTTCCCGCGATTGCGAAAAAAGATCAGCTGGAAATGGAGCTGACCTCGGAAATTCTCGATCACGATTTCACAACCGATACCTTCGAAGGGGCCCAGGCCTTCCTGAAAAATCTGATCGGTTACTACCTGATCATGGAAGGACTCTTCTTCTACACCGGTTTCGTGATGGTGCTTTCGTTCCATCGTCGTAACATGATGACCGGCATCGGCGAACAGTTTCAGTACATCCTGCGGGATGAAACCATTCACCTGAACTTCGGCATCGACCTGATCAACGGCATCAAGCAGGAAAACCCGGGTCTCTGGACTCCCGAGTTCCAGCAGTCGATTATCGACCGCATCAAGTATGCCGCCGAGCTGGAAATCGAGTACGCCAAAGACTGCCTGCCGACCGGCATCCTCGGTCTGAACGGCGACCTGTTCCGCGAATACGTGCAGCACATCGCTGACCGTCGCCTGGAACGCATTGGCCTGCCCCCCCAGTACGGTTCTTCGAATCCGTTCCCCTGGATGAGCGAAACGATGGACCTCTCGAAGGAAAAGAACTTCTTCGAAACCCGCGTGACCGAATACCAGAGCTCCGGTTCATTAAACTGGGACTGATCCGTCCGCAACAAAAAAACAAGGCACCCTCGCAGGGACCACCAGCCGGTGGTCCCTTTTTTCGTGCGCGGTGTGATATGTGATACAAAAATGAACTTTAAATGATCGTAAATGTCTCTCGGAGAGGAACACGGTAAACTGATCGTGTGGGTAGATATGGAAGCAGTTTTGCAATAGTTAGTTAGGCCTGGTATCTCGGATACGAGCACTGTTTAACCAGGCTTGCAGAATTGATGTGACTGCTTTCTGCTTTCAAAGGTAACATGATGGTGAAAGTCAAATTATTGAAAATGATAGACAGTTTAAATGATGCCCTTATTAAAGAGTACTCCTTCGATGTGGCAACAATTTATGAGGAACTAAACTCTGCTTCTCAAGCAGGGTTGTTAGAGAATGCATGGCGTAAGAAGTTACCGGAATGTCAGATTCAAATGTTTCTCGACGTACGAAGAAATGAAATCGAATCGAAATGGAATCAAAAGTATGAGCAATTAAGACGAATTTTAGACTATGGTGGTATTCTTGAATATGAAGAGATGATGCTTGTCCTGTCACTCCGGTCGGGTCTTGAATTATGCAAAAACTATCTGTCTTTTGAGATTAGTGAAAAACTGCGAGTACTTGATCGAGGATTGAAAGAAACCATTGAAAACAATCTTAGCGTGCAAGCTGATTGCGCAGTTCAAATTAAAAGTTCATTTCTTCCTTTCTTGGAATCTCATTGGTGGTGGCGAAAAACGTAAACGGCGCTCATGTTTCCCATAGCTTGCTGGTTATAAAGCAGAGAAGCCCTGTTTCAATAGACGACAGGGCGAGAGTGAAGGAAAAAAATCATCAGGAACTCATCTTCAGATTCGCGTGTCATCAAGTCAGGTTTCGTCATCTCAACCAATGACTGTTTTGACTGATTTTCAAGTTGACGCAATCGGGGGCGGCTGTTAAGCTCTGACTCTGGAATTGAGAAGACGCCTTGATTGCGGCTTTTCTTCCAGCGTCCTTTTGGTTTTCACAGGAAAACAGGTATGACCCTTTATATGCAGCGTGTGCACTGGTGTGACCGGCTGTATGTCTCGCCCGAATACAGACGGGTTGGAGACGCCGACGAGTCTGACATGCCCTTGGTCTGAAACGGACACTGCCGTTGCGCGCCTGCTGTGATGCAGGCGTCTTTCACTGCGTAAGAACTCTGAGAGTCCCTCTGCGCAGATATCAGGTCTGCTGCGTTCTTTGATTGGAAGAACGTCTCTGCCTGCGCGCAGCCAGCCGCGATCTATCTCGACGCCGTGTCCTGTTTCGGACCATTAAACTCATCGACCCACTCATCGTTTTTTAATACGGTTTGTGAACACACTCCCGGTCTGCGCACTGTCTGCGTCTGATTTGCGGAATACTTCACAGACACGATAACGCTACCGGTGCGCACACTCTATAGAAGGTGCGCAACACAAACTGTTTCACCATCCTATTCATTTGAAAATAAAAGGAGCCTGTGAATGGCTATTGCTACGAATCTTGGATTCCCCCGTATCGGCGCCCACCGTGAGCTGAAACGAGCCGTCGAAAAATTCTGGACTGAAAAAATCAGCGCAGCAGAACTGCAGCAGATCGGTCGCGACCTGTGTGCAACACACTGGAAACTGCAACAGGCGGCAGGAATCGAACAGATTCCGTCGAATGATTTCTCGCTGTATGATCAGGTGCTGGATACGACAGCCATGGTCGGTGCGATCCCGGCCCGTTTTCAATGGACGGGCGGAACCGTTGATCTGACAACCTATTTCGCAATGGCGCGAGGCGGAAAAGGGGGCAAGTCGGTCAACGCGACCACTGCCGGTGTCGCCGCGCTGGAGATGACCAAATGGTTTGATACGAACTATCATTACCTCGTTCCCGAGTTCGAACCTGATCAGCGGTTCCAACTGGCGTCGACGAAAGTCATCGACGAATTCCTGGAAGCGAAAGCCCTGGGCATCGATACCCGTCCGGTCATACTGGGCCCGGTCTCTTTTCTGCTGCTGGGGAAATCGGGAACCGCTGACTTCGACCGCTTAATTCTGCTCGAGCACCTGCTGCCCGTGTATGTGGAAGTACTGACCCGGCTGTCAGCTGCCGGTGCCACGTGGATTCAGATCGACGAGCCCTGCCTGGTCCTCGATCTGACGACGGAGCAGCGTGTCGCCTTTCAGCGGGCCTACGATCAGCTCTCGATGATCCCCGGCGGAATCAAGATCGCGTTGACGACTTACTTTGGTCCTCTCGGGGAGAATCTGCCGACCGCCGTTTCACTGCCGGTCGCTGCGTTGCACATCGATCTGGTCCGCGCTCCTGAGCAACTGGACGACGTGCTGGATCAACTGCCGGCGGATGTGGCGCTCTCACTGGGCGTGATCGACGGTCGTAATATCTGGAAGAACGATTTCGAACAGTCACTGGCGTTAATTGAGAAAGCGGTCGAACGGATTGGCGCGGATCGCATTCTGATCGGTCCTTCCTGTTCGCTGCTGCATTCGCCCGTCGATCTGGAAAACGAAACCGATCTGGATTCAGAAATCCGACAGTGGCTGGCCTATGCCCGGCAGAAGCTGGCTGAAATCTCTGTTCTGACTCAATGTATCAATACAGGGAGAGAAAGTGTTGCAGACGATTTGAATGAGAATCTGTCCGCGATGAATGCCCGCCGCAATTCGCCGCGCGTGCATCGTCGGGAAGTGAAAGAACGCAGTGCCGCCGTGACCGAACCGATGCGGACCCGTAAGAGTCCTTATGCAGAACGCCACGTTTTGCAGCAGCACGCGTTGCAGCTGCCGCTGTTTCCGACAACGACCATCGGTTCGTTTCCGCAGACGGATGAAATTCGCAAGGCGCGTGCTGCGTTCAAGAAAGGGGAATTGACAGAAGCGGCTTATGAGCAGTTTCTGCAGGCATGCATCGCCAGTGATATTCAGTATCAGGAATCCGTCGACCTGGATGTGCTCGTGCATGGCGAAGCCGAACGGAATGACATGGTGGAATATTTCGGCGAACAGCTGGAAGGTTTTCTCGCCACGAAAAACGGCTGGGTGCAAAGTTACGGCTCCCGCTGTGTGAAGCCGCCGATCATCTTCGGTGATATTCTGCGCAAGGGACCGATGACCGTGAAATGGACAAAGTACGCACAGTCCTGCACGCAGAAACTGATGAAAGGCATGCTGACCGGGCCGGTGACGATTCTGCAATGGTCGTTTGTTCGTGATGACCAGCCTCGCAGCGAAACCTGCCAGCAGATTGGCCTGGCGATACGTGATGAAGTGCTGGACCTGGAAGCCGGCGGGATCCGGATCATTCAGATTGACGAGCCGGCGGTTCGCGAAGGCTTGCCGCTGCGTCGTTCCGACTGGCCCGCGTATCTCAAGTGGGCGGTCGACTGTTTTCGCCTGTCGGCAGCGGGTGTGGAAGATGAGACCCAGATTCACACGCACATGTGTTATTCCGAATTCAATGACATTATTGAAGCGATTGCCGCTCTGGACGCCGATGTGATTTCGATTGAAACCTCGCGGAGTAACATGGAGCTGCTGGATGCCTTCGTTCAATTCCGCTATCCCAATGAAATCGGACCGGGCGTGTATGACATTCATTCGCCCAGAGTGCCGACGGTGGAATGGATGGTTGATCTGCTTGAAACAGCATTGAATGTGCTGGAGCCACGACAGTTATGGGTCAACCCGGACTGTGGACTGAAGACCCGCAAATGGGACGAAGTCAGGCCCGCCTTACAGAACATGGTGGCTGCCGCGAAGACACTGCGGGCGAAAGTGAACCTGGCGGACTAACGTGATCGGCAGGATCAGAACCGTGTTGTGTTCAGCCCGGAATGACTGAAAACGGTCATTCCAGGCTGATTTATGATGAATCAGCGTCTGCCACTTCCAATTTGAGAAAGGATTCGATACCAACAACCTTATGAATAGCCATTTAAACAAACTGTGTCTGCTGTTGTGCCTGTGGGGAATGATCGCAGGCTGCCGACCCGAAGCGACCAGCCCGGGTTCCGCGCAGGCGGTGCAGTCTGAAGCGAAAGAGACGCGGGAGCCACAGAATTCGGTGGCGTACCCTGTCACGGTGACTGACTATCGCGGGCAGGATGTGACAATTCAGAAGCAGCCCCAGCGGATGATTTCGCTGCTGCCTTCCCACACGGAGATTCTGTTTGCGATTGGCGCGGCAGAGCAGATGGTGGGGTGTACGACACTCTGTGATTATCCGCCGGAAACCAGTGAGTTGAAAAAGATTGCGTTTGCCAACCCGGGCAGCATCAGCCTTGAAGCACTGGTAGAACTGCAGCCGGACCTGATCATTCTCGGCGGTGATTATCATCGACTGCTGGCAGAGCAGCTGGAAAAAATCCAGGTGCCGGTGCTCTCTTTTGAATCGCAGTCGCTGGCGGACATCGAGAAATCCATTCAGGGAATCGCGAAAGCGACCGGGCACACATCTCGCGGAAAACAGTTAATCCATCAAATCAATGCGGATATCCAGGCGATTCAGGAACAGATCAAACCGTTTCAGGAGCGGGGGCGCCCGCGGGTGTTTTATCAGGTCTGGGATCAGCCTTTGATGACGGCAGGGCCTGAGTCATTCATCGGTGAGCTGATCACCCTGGTGAGCGGGGAAAATATTTTCAGTGATGTGAAAATTGCCTATCCCCAGGTCAGTGAGGAAACGCTGATCGTGCGTAATCCGGATGTGATTCTGCTGCCCGGGCTCAAAAATAATCAGCAGGCTGATCCGCGCGAAGCGATTGCCACATTACAACAGCGGCCGGGCTGGCAGGAAATGACCGCCGTGAAGAATCAGCGGATTTATATTATTGAAGATGACCTGATTTCGCGTCCCGGTCCGCGGGTGGTGCAGGGGCTTCAAAAAGTGGCCCAGGCATTGTACCCTGAAGCTTTTCCGAAACCCTGACCTTCCGAATGGACGCTGCCGTTCATGCAACCTCGCAATCAATATCTGGCCTGGCGTTTCCTGCCTTTACTGGCGGGACTGTTGCTTGCGCTGCTGGTGGGAATTCATTTCGGGGCGGTCTCGCTTTCGCTGGAACAGATCTGGCAGGGGCTCTGGAATCCGGCAGAAGACTCTTACATACATACAATACTCTGGCAGATCCGTCTGCCTCGTGTGATTCTGGCGGCCTGCGTGGGGGGCGGCCTGGCGGTGGCGGGTGCTGCATTTCAGGGAGTGTTTCGCAATCCACTGGCGGATCCGTTTGTGATTGGTGCCTCAAGTGGTGCCGCTTTGGGAGCCACGCTCGCACTGCTCCTGATCGCTGGCAGTATTACTGTCATCACGGCGACCTGGCAGATCCCGTGGCTGATTCTGGCTGCCTTTGTCGGTGCACTGCTGGTTGTCTGCGGCGTGTTTATGATCGCTTCATTAAGCAGCTTTGGTCGCAGCGCACCCCTGTTGACGCTGATTCTGGCGGGGATGGCGCTCAGC
>NZ_CAXAVM010000185.1:0-13921 GCF_963972345.1 uncultured Gimesia sp.
CCAGCGGGGCCGTTTCGTGAATGCTGCCAGTTGCCGTGCGGCGCGAGCGGGATCGGCGGTATAACCCAGTTGCAGACTCTCCGGAAATGCGGTCCAGTGCGCGCCCGTAATCACTATTACATCAGGGTCGGCGGTGAGCAGAAACTCCGGTCGAATCACTCCCATGCCATATAAACCGGAGACCGAGCCGGCGGCGATATTTTCACATCGCAATTGTGCCAGCACACTCCCCCAGTTGACTGTCTGTCCCTGTTGATTTTCGCCGAATGTATTACCGTATTTCTCTGATCCCCGGGTGCCAGCCTCCAGGTAGATGGTCGGCACAGGCCCCTCAATCGTTTTGAGTTTACTGAAGACCTGCTGCAGTTCAGCATCGATCCAGTCTGCTGCCGCATTGGCCCGCTCTGCTTTCCCCAGAACCTGACCCAGCAGACGTATACTCTGCTGCGGATCACGAAACGGATCTTCCGACTTCAGAAACAGCATCGGCACCTCCGCCTGTTCCAGTCGTCCCACCGTTTTGGAACCACGGTTCAACATGTACGTATTCATGATGACCAGGTCCGGCTTCAAAGCCAGAACGGCTTCGGCACTCACTGTGTCTCGCAGGATATCACCCAGAATCGTCGTTTCTTCCAGACGTGGATACCGCTCTATATATTTTTCGTATGTATCCAAATCCCCGGTTTTCAAAGATGAATCCCAGCCTGCCAGCTTCTCTTCGACTTCATCTCCCAGCACTGCCGCCAGTTCATAAATGCCCAGGCTGCGCATCAGAATGATCCGCTCGATCGGTTGCTTGAGCGTGACTTCCCGGCCCGCCAGATCGGTCACCGTGATTGTTGAACTTTCCGTCACTGGTCCAGACACAGACTCTGCCTGCTGCTGACATCCACCAGTGATCAGGAACAGTAAAAAAAGAAGGACAGCCTGTGTTTTCATGTTGATTCCTGCAGCTTGAGTGAAGGCGTAACCTGTGATCTGCGTGTGCGCCGTCTCCGCCACCAGACCAGCAGACCGGTGACATAGAGTACCGCAGGCATCAAACCGGACACAAACACGATCCAGCGACCAACCAGACCAAAGGCCTCCCCATTATGCAGTGGAAACTGCCAGGCAAAAAAAGCGTCCGCCGCCGAACGCTCATTCCAGTCGCGGACCGACAGCACTTCTCCACTGAACTGATCAATCCAGACACGGCTGTTACCCGAACTCTTCCTCACTTCCCCTGGCTGTCGCAGTCGCACCTCAAAAGAATCTTTCAACTGGGAAGGAAGTTTGACACGTTTGAACTCGGCTTCCGGAAAAACAGACTGAGCGATCGCAGTCGCGCGGCTGACATCGATCCGATTTCCCGCAGTCACGGCCGTTGATTTTTTATTTTCAGAACGCGGCTGACCATCATCCAGAACCGCCAGCACGCACGGTCTGATCCAGGCCGGAAATATCATGTAGACGCCAGAAAAGGATATCACCAGCAGCAGCACCGCCGCAATCACGCCCGTGCTTTTATGCAGGTCATACTGAAAGCGGCGCCCGCTGCGTATTGCAAAAGCAGCTCGCCAGCAGTGTCGCCAGAGCGGCCACCACAGATAGATTCCGCTGGCGACCGAGAACATCAGAATCAGACCACACAAGCCGACAATAATTTCGCCTGATCTACCTGACAGCAGCTTGTAATGCAGGCTGTAAAGCCACGTCACCAGGTATTCGCCCCAGACACGCTGCCCCGTCACCCGGGCTGTTGAGGGATCGACATAAACCTGGGTGAATCCTGCTTCCTGGTCCTCTGTATTACGAAACCAGACAGTCCAGACACCCGCCGATGATCGTGGCGGGTCTGCAAAAAACAGCTGCAACCCCGGTTCGGTGACACTCAATTCTGCCGCTTCCAGAACTTCATCCACAGAGTGTGGTGCATCACTTTCTGCTGACAGCAGGAGTTGAGGATTGAGCCATTCATCAATCGTGTGATGAAACACAAGCAGACTGCCCGTCAACCCGATGATGACAAACAGCAGCCCCACGGTTAAACCGAGCCAGCGGTGCGTGATCACCCAGAGCCTGCGCAGCCGATGGTTCAGCATAAATGAATCTCCCGGGAACCCTCAGGCTCAATCACTCAATTCAGAGAAGAGCCTTTCAGGATCTTGACATTCTCCAGCACGATCGGCTCCATTTCATTCGCTCCTTCTTCCACTTTCATATGAATGGTCGATTTTTTGGGATCGGCATACACGCCCTGCAACCGGTCAGGAGGCGGAGGTGGCATACCCCCGCTGGGTGGTCGCCAGTTCCGATCGGGCCATTCAATGGTCACCGTATAAGCGCCCGCCGGTGCGCCATCATCGCCTTCATAGGTTGTCAGTTGATAGACGCCTTCCGCATCAACCTTCCCACTGGGAAGCAGCGGGTATTTGGCGCCGGGCTGAGGTGATTCCGGATGGAACCTGACCGTTGCCCCGGTCGCGGGTGCACCATTTACAGTCAGTCGACCGGTCACGGCGTTTGTCGTAATCGTCTCGTACTCGGTTCCACTGCACCCGCTGCACACAGCAAGACACAATACAGCCAGCGAACCGGCCAGTCTCTGATACATTAAAAGCGTCTCCCTCAAATCTCTGAACACACCGTTTCTTCAGCAGCCTGAAATCAAACCTTCGTTAGAACTCGCCCACAACCTGACCATCCTGTTTGCTGATCAGGGAACGAAACGTTCCCTTGTCAATATTCGCACTCAGAAATCGCACGGAACCGTCTCCCAGGCTGGCATGCATGCCGCCGGTATGATAGGAAAAGGCACCGCCCCAGTCGTTCGTGCAATTAATCACACAGGGACCATAATACTGCAAACCATCATAGGTCCAGCTGCGAACGCGGTCGTGCTGAGTCGACGCCCACCAACCCTGAAAGTTGGTATCCACCACGGTCGGGTAGACATAATCTGCAGGGTCCTTGGGAACACTCCCATTTCGTAGAATATTGGGAAAGTTGCTGCGTTCGAAACAGAAGATGGTATTCGTCAAGCCATCGGTAATGCTGTTCATCCTGGAGCCACAACGATCGAGAGTTACCCCGCCACTGATGTCCCCGTTAAACAATGCTCCAACAGTTTCCTGAGGCGTAAATGCGGGATCCCGGAAACTGCGGGCAATAAAATAGTCTCCACTGCCTGCTCTCAGGTTCGTATTGAAGCTGGATATATCATCTTCCTGCTCAATCACTCCCTGGATCGGTCCACTCCGCGGAGTAGACGGGCAATTGAAGACAGCCAGTTGCGTCTCGATCACTGGCTGATTTGCCTGATCCGAAACGCCATTGGGGGCATTCTGATTAAACAGATTGTAGGCCGGCGCCTGATCCAGATAAGGTAACAGCGATATCCCCCAACTGGTCGTCCACGGCCAGGATGCCGCATCCTTGGTCGTAATCCCCACATCAGGTAGTGGCAGCATATTGAACACGTCATTATAATTATGCATGGCCAGACCCAGCTGCTTCAGATTATTTTTGCACTGAGAGCGACGGGCGGCTTCACGAGCCTGCTGCACTGCCGGCAGCAGCAAGGCGATCAGGATCGCGATAATCGCAATCACCACGAGCAATTCAATTAAGGTGAATCCACTTCGGGACGCGCGGGTACTCTTTAACGACATTGGGGAACTCCAGTTCAATCAGGCGGGAGGGATGCGGCTTTGACGAATGCAAGCGGCAGCGAGCAGGGAGACTGAGTTTCAATCTCTGGACCAATCATAATCGCTTAGCGGGAGATTTCAACCCTGCACTTCGATAAGAGTGCATCACAGTGACCAAAGCGTCTCTGAATCTGACCTACTCGATCCAAATAGTCCTGGAGACTGTACAATAAGTACGGAAACAATCTGGAGCGCAGTAAAGCACCAGGAGAGATTCGAATGCCACGGAGGCTAAGACACCACAACCGTAAGACGTTTAAATACAGACACTTACAGTTACATGACACCCTTAGTCCCTGTAGGAGTGTTGTTAAGCATTTTTATCAAGCTGGAATTCTCAGGCGATAATTTCCTGAATCAGATCTCCCCCCAGATCGGTCAGACGGTAATCGCGGCCGTTGAAACGATAAGTCAGCTTCATGTGGTCGATTCCCATCAGATGCAGCAGCGTGGCATGCAGATCATTTACGCCCACGCGATTGTGCACGGCTTTGTAACCGAAGTCGTCGCTGGCACCATACTGTACGCCTCCCTTGATGCCCCCTCCCGCCATCCACATCGTGAAGGCATTCGGATTATGATCGCGGCCCTGACTTCCCTGGGAATCCGAGGTTCTGCCAAATTCACCACCCCAGACCACGAGCGTGGAATCAAGCAGTCCGCGGGCTTTCAGATCTGACAGCAGCGCACCAATGGGCTGATCCACTGATTTTGCAGCGATGCGATGATTCAGACCGATATCACTGTGACCGTCCCAGGGAACATCCGCAACGCCACCACCTCCGCCGTTTGTACCGGCATAAATCTGAATGAACCGCACTCCCCGCTCTACCATGCGGCGGGCAGTGATACATTGTCGCGCGACCAGTTCTGTCTCTTTCTGATCGACGCCGTACAGTTTTTGAATTGTCTCTGATTCCTCTTTGACATCCAGTGCTTCGGGAGCCGCGGTCTGCATCCGGTATGCCAGTTCAAACGATTCCAGCCGCGCCGCCAGATCCGCTTCGTGAGGACGCAGTTTCTGGTGACTGGCATTCAGCTCTTTCAGCAGATCCAACTGGGTCCGCTGCTGGGGATCGGTCATCGAATTCAATCGGGACAGATTCGAAATTGGCTGCTGGCTACGACCATCAATGGCGGTTGGCTGGTAAACTTTTGGCAAAAAGCCGGGCGCCCAGATCGGATTTCCTCCGCGAGGCATGGCACCATGCATCACTACGAATCCAGGCAGATTCTGATTTTCCGTCCCCAGTCCATAAGTCACCCAGGACCCCATGCAGGGACGTCCCTGCAGAAATGCTCCCGAATTCATCTCCAGCATCGCCGGGGTATGATTGTTTGAACGGGAAAAACAGGAATAGAGAAATGACATATCGTCCACATGCCGTGACACATGGGGAAAGATTTCGGAAACCCACGCCCCCGATTCTCCATGCTGCTGAAACTTGAAAGGCGATTTTAATAACTTGCCGCTGGTGGTGAAGAAGCCGGTTTTGGGATCTGCCCCTTCGAGTGTCTCTCCATCCTTTTTCTGCAGCATCGGTTTATAATCAAACGTATCAACCTGAGACGGACTGCCCGGCATGAACAGCCAGATGATCGATTTTGCTTTGGAAACAAAGTGCGGCTCGCGCGCTTCCAGGCCTTCTTCCTCTTCCGCGCCAGCCGAGTTGAGAATCCCCTGCTCCGACAGCAGACCTGTCAAAGCCAGGCTGCCAAATCCGGAACCGGCATTCTTCAGAAACGCGCGGCGTGCTTCAAAATTAAATGGGAGGCCTGACTGTATGCTGTTTTTTCGTTTCATAACGTCGTTTGACCTGTTTATCGATGAATGGAAAATCTTTCAGGATCAGTCTACAAATATAAATTCATTCATACAGAAGATCAGCTGACAGAAATCTGCCAGCGCCAGGGCATTCGCCTGTGGATTCTCACCATACGATTCCGTCTGGTAATGGATAAACTCCAGCATCTTCTGCTGTTCTTCAGGACTCGGTTTACGGGAAAGCGCGATCGCGTACACTTCGTCGACCAGCTGTTCGAGTTTTTTCTGATCGTCGGACCGCACTCGTTTGGCAAAATCCTCTGCCAGTTTCCGGATAAAGGGAGAGTTCATCATTGCCAGCGCCTGGGGAGGTACCGTCGTCACATTGCGTTTGCCAATACTCTGGATTGCATCCGGCGCGTCAAACAGTTGCAGGATCGGAATCAGTTTGTCGCGTTTGACAGTCAGATAAATACTCCGCCGCTTGTCTTCCTGATTCAAAGTTCCCGGCCCGAACATTTTGGGATCGAGTGTGCCACTTACCGCCAGCAGGTGATCCCGAATGACTTCTGCATCCATCCGCAATGCCGGTCGTCTCCACCAGAGATGATTTTCCGGATCATGTTCCTTTCCACTGGCATTGGTGGCCCCTGATTCACGATAGACGGAACTTTGCATTATCAGCTTGTGGAGCGGCTTCAGATTCCAGTTGTTTTCAATCAACTGGGTCGCCAGGTAATCCAACAGCGCGGGATGAGTGGGCCGAAAGCCCTGGGTACCAAAATCACTGGGCGTCTCGACAATACCACGACCAAAATGATGATGCCACATCCGATTGACCATCACGCGTGCCAGCAGATGTCCTGCTCCCTGGCTGGTATCGGTCAGCCAGTCTGCAAAAGCAACGCGGGGAGGCACCGGCTTTGCTTTTGGGGAATCATCCAACAGCCACTGTTTTTCCTGTGCTTCGCCGGTCATCAGCACCTGCAGGAAACCAGGCTCGGCCAGACCATCCTTGCGATTGGAATTCCCCCGTACCAGATAATACACCTTACGTGAATCAGGTCCAAAATTATAAGTGGCGCCCCCTTTGCGGGCAGCGAAGACCGGCATCAGATCCTGCTTGGGATGCTTCTTCATATCTTCCTGCTCGGCATCATTCAGTTCCGCCCAGCCTTCATCGTAGGGCGCATACCATTTTAACAGCTCAGCCTGCTGTTTTTCATCACGCTCAGCTGATGGCAGCGCCAGGATTTTTTGTATGTTGTCCGGGGGAGTCGTCTCTTTGGCCTGGAAATAAAATCCGGAGGGACCGGTCGCATTCACGATTTTAACCAGCAGTTCATTTTTACCGGCTTTGAGCGGCAGCTTGACTTGATCCTGATCTGCAGCGGCCCCACCCATGACTTTTTTCGACAGAACCGATTTCCCATTCAGCCAGAC
This sequence comes from uncultured Gimesia sp., assembly GCF_963972345.1. Classification (NCBI taxonomy): domain Bacteria; kingdom Pseudomonadati; phylum Planctomycetota; class Planctomycetia; order Planctomycetales; family Planctomycetaceae; genus Gimesia; species uncultured Gimesia sp. The sequence continues at coordinate 6,904 of NZ_CAXAVM010000185.1, forward strand.
CTGGATCGCATCGTCGCGGCCCAGTGAGATATCCAGCGGACCGGCTGTCGGCACTTCGATCGTGCGAAACAGATAATTCGCAGAGTTATCGCCGGTCAGCGTATTATGAACCACACCATCTTTCCATTCCGGCTGAGGCGTCCACTTCAGCTTGCCTTCTGCAAAAGTCTGAGTGAGATCGACTTTCGTTTCGGGTTCATTTTTCTTACTGAATGCCTGGTCGAAATGGGCAGCTGCAAAGGGACCAATGACATGCCAGTCAGACAGCACCGGTTGAATTGTTTCCGTGGGCCGTTTCTCCAGCCAGGCGGTGAGCTGTGCCGGGAGTTTTTCTTTCTCGTATTGCAATCGAGCCGCTATAAAAGGTTGATGTGCGAGATCAAAGGCCGCCTTCTCTTGCTTGTATTTTTCCGGATGCAGGTCATGCTGGTAATCCTGAAAACCGGCTTCAGCGAAGGCAGCGACCATCCGGTAATAGTCATGGCTGGAAATCGGATCAAATTTATGATCGTGGCACCGCGCACATCCCAACGTTAATCCTAAAGTCGTGGTCCCCACAGTGTGGATAATATCATCCAGCTGTTCGTAGCGACTGCGTTCCCGTTCTTTCTGTGTCTGCTGCGAAGTAAAGGGCCCCGCTGCCAGAAAGCCGGTCGCTGCCTGAGACATATAATCGGTCGGCCCGAGCTGATCGCCGGCAATCTGCAGTCTGATGAACTGATCATAGGGCATATCTTCATTGAGCGCTTTGATTACGAAATCACGAAAGTGATACGCTGATGGGCGATCAAGATCGAAAGCGTAGCCATTGCTCTCAGCAAACCGGGCCAGGTCCAGCCAGTGCCGCGCCCAGCGTTCGCCGTAATGGGGGCCGGCCAGCAACCGGTCTATCAGTTTTTCATACGCATTCGGATCAGGATCATTCACAAACGATTCCACATCCGCCGGTTCCGGAGGCAATCCCCACAGATCAATGAACACGCGACGAATCAAAGTAACGCGACTCGCCATTTCATTGGGCGTAATCCCCGCGGCTTCCTGTTTCGCCAGAATATATTGATCGATGGGATTAGTCACCCAGGTTTTATTCCGGGGAACCGGAGGCGGCGACTGGTTTAGCGGTTGAAATGACCAGAACTGACGGCCCTTTTCAATATCAATCTTCTCAGTCTTCAACTCTGGTGCTTTGCCATCGCGAGGATCAGGCGCTCCCATCTGAATCCATTTTTCAAAGTCTGCTATCACCTGCTCAGACAATTTATTCTTGGGAGGCATTTCAAATGATTCATGCCGAATCGCTGCCATCAGCAGACTCTGCTTGGGATCCCCGGGTACAATCGTGGCTCCCGTGTCCCCTCCCTTCAGCATCGCCGGACCGGAATCCAGCAGCAGTTTCCCTTCCAGTTTATTATTCTTCTTTGCGTCCAGGGAATGACATTCATAACACTCATTCACCAGCACCGGCCTGATTTTGGATTCGAAAAACTGAATCCCTTCCCGACTCGGTTCCGCAGGTTTGGTGGCTTCAACTGCCAACGCAGGCTGAGACAGGGTGATGATTCCCAGAAGTGAGAGCAGACAAAAGCGAATCATTAACATTATCCCTCATAAGCAAGGCGAGAAAGTAAGGAGAGAATCTCAGGCAGTATGATTAGTTGACTGTTATGATTTAACCGGGCAGCCTCATTATTTTATAGACAGCAGATACATAAAGGATCACTTAATTGTACAACGTTCCAGACGCTTCGCAAGGAGGATCCATGGCGAGGCAATTTCCGATTCCTCGCTGCAGAAACCGGACGAACAGCTCTGAAAGATAAACTGCTCTGCCATGAACCAGATTCCAATGCATCACAAAATTTATTAGTCGCGCTCAAAAACAATGACCGATCCCGTCCGGGCCGATTCCGTTGCCGCCGCCATCCAGGCCACCGCGGCACAAGACTCGTCGGGAGTGATTCGCTCAGGCCGTTCACCGCTCCGCACGCAGTCAGCGAAATAACGCAGTTCTTCCTGCAGCACCCCCAGGTAGCGGCCAAACGGACGAGGCCAGTACATCGTATCCGGCATCTTGACACCCTCGGCATCATGAATCGTCAGTCCCGCTTCGCCACAGTTGATATAGATCGCCCCCTTCGTGCCGATAATTTCCATGCGGGCGTCGATCGTATAAGGCGTCGATTCCGGCAGATGCCAGACCGATTCCACCACGGCAACCGCACCGTTATCCAGTCTCGCAATCGACCAGCCCCCGTCAGGATATTTATTCTTACCCGGATGAACTTCCTGTGCATAGACGGTGGAAACGTTCGCACCACTGAACCAGAGCATCAGGTCGGCATCATGAATTCCATCACCCATCAAAGCAGAAATATCATCGAGAACAGTCTCACCGATTGCCTTCGACAGGTTCCGCCGCGCATGCATGGAGATGATCTCACCGATGCGACCCTCCTCAATCGCCTGTTTCGCCAGAGTCACGCGCGGATCAAAACGGCAGATATGACCCACCATTAAAAAACCGGTCGCAGCTTCAGCTGCCGCAACGATCTGTTCACAATCAGTCACTGTCGGCGCCATCGGTTTTTCCAGCAGGACATGCTTACCGCTGCGCAGGGCATCGATGGCAATTTCACGATGATCATTGATGTGAGTCGTAATGCTGACGGCGTCGATTTCAGGATCAGCCAGCAGTTCACGATAATCCGTATACCGCCGCGTGACTCCCAGTCGGTCCGCAATTTCATTCAGGCGTTCAGGGCGCCTGGTGCATAACGCCGCCAGTTCGATTCCCGGTATCTCCGCCAGGTTGTCCGCATGAACTTCCCCAAACCATCCCAGGCCAATCACTCCCCAGCGAACGGTATCTGATGAACTCATCATAAGACTCTGGACCTCTCGAATCATGATTTCAAAAACCAGTGCGGTAACTCGTGTTTTCCAAAGTATCGTAAACCTGACTCCTCGTCCATCGAACCGCGATCTGTATAATCCCGATAATTCACCCGCTTCACGTAATGTGAACTCCCTCACCGGACCGTATCGGAGTCCTGTTTCAGGCGTTTTTTGTCTTGTATGCCCTGTCCGCATCACTTAGTATGGAGGAAACAACACCTGCGTTCCTCATACCTGCCTGCCAGCGTTGCTAATAATGCTCATACGATTTCTTATACCACTGCTTGTTGTTATATTGGTCCCAGGCCTGGGCCGGACCATTCATGCCGAAGAAAAACCGCTCCTGTTTGAACAGACGATTCAGCCGGTCCTTGCTGCGAAATGTGGGAAATGCCACAGTGACAAAGTTCGTAAAGGGGGCCTCAACCTCTCAACCATTGCCGGCGTACATCGGGGTGGCGAATCCGGTGAACCTGCCATCGCTGAAACCGTTGATGACAGCATGCTCTGGATTCTGGTCGACGCGGGTGACATGCCACCAGAAGGTCAGCCGCAACTGACTGAAGCAGAACGAAAACTGATCCACAAATGGATCGCCACCGGCGCCAAATCAGCACAACCCCATCAGCCTGAAGTTAAGCAGATCACACAGCACGATATCCTGCCCATCGTGCTGCTTCGCTGTACCGCCTGTCACGGCGCACGCCTGCAACGAGGGGGCCTGGATCTGCGAACTCCTGCCAGCATGCTTAAGGGAGGCAAACAGGGCTCGGCCTTTATCGCCGGCAAACCGGATGAAAGCCGCATGATTCAGCGCATCGAAAGCCATGCCTGTCCACCACAGGAACAGTTGCTGAAATTTTTTGTCAAACGTCCTCCCGCTTCCGAGGTCGAAACGCTGCGTGAATGGATCGCTGCCAAAGCACCAATCGTCGATCCGGAGCCGGAAGTCGTCGGCCTGCAACCGGATCCCCTCGTGACGGATGAAGATCGCCAGCACTGGGCCTTTCAACCACCCCAGGCGAATCCTGAGATCAAATCCATTGATCAACAGATACTCAAACAACTCCAGGAAAATGAACTGGAATTCGCCCCTCAAGCCAGTCGTGAGACATTGATCCGGCGTGCTTATCTGGACCTGATCGGCATCCCTCCCACGCTCGAAGAGTGGAATCAGTGGCGCAACTCCGAAGATCCCCAGTGGTATGCAGCAATGGTCGATCACCTGCTCGCTTCTCCCCGTTATGGAGAACGCTGGGGTCGGTACTGGCTGGATCTCGCCGGCTATGCGGACTCCGAAGGGGGCGTCTCTTCCGACCCGTTGCGGGCCGTCGCCTGGAAATATCGTGATTATGTCATCGACGCTTTTAATACTGATAAACCCTACGATCGCTTCCTGCTGGAACAGATCGCCGGCGATGAACTGGCGGATTACGAAAACGCGCCGGTCATCACTGAAGAACTGGTCGACAACCTCGTCGCCACCGGTTTCCTGCGGATGGGCATCGACCAGACCGGATCCCGCACCATGAATTTTGTGCCCGAACGCCTGGGAGTGGTCTATGATGCCATCAATGTCATGGGCTCTTCGGTCATGGGCTTAACGCTGGAATGCGCCCGCTGTCATACCCATAAATATGATCCCCTCCCGCATCGCGATTATTATCGCTTCAAAGCCATCTTCCAGGGTGCCCTGGATGAATACGACTGGCTCTCCTTTAAAAACCGTTCCTTGGAACTGGGTACTCCCGAACAGCAGAGCCGCGTTAAGCAGACCAATCCACTCCTCAAAAAAAATCTGAGCAAACTCGAAAAGCAGCATCAAAAAGCAATCGCCGCACAACAGGTCGCGCTTCTCCGCCAGTTCTATCCGGATCAACCCGCAGAAGAACAGCAGGAAACGCTGCAGGCTTTAAAGATTGCAGATAACACCCGCACACAACGCCAGCGGATTCTGGTCGAGAAATTGAGAATCGCGGAGACCATGCCCGAGTCCGAATTCTCGGAACCGGTACAGCAGGCATTACAGCATGTCGCCTCCCTCGAAAAACAGATACACGAAGTGCAACAGCAGATGGAGCCCCCCCTGACAATTCGTGCTCTCTGGGACCGCGGCGAGCCTTCTCCCACTTACATTCTACTTCGAGGCGAACACGATCAACCTGGTCAACAGGTCGGCCCGGGAGTTCCTTCTGTCCTCACTGATGGACGTACCCCCTTCACTGTCAAACCCCCGTTTCCGGAGGGAACCCCCAAAACCGGCCGACGGCTGGCATTAGCACAATGGCTGACTTCCGACGATCACCCGCTTACCGCACGTGTGATGGTCAATCGAATCTGGTATCACCATTTCGGCAACGGCCTGGTCAAAACACTCGAAAACTTCGGCGTCAAAGGCGAGCGTCCTTCCCATCCGGAACTGCTCGACTGGCTGGCTGTCAGGTTCATCGAACAGGACTGGAGCATCAAAGACATGCACCGCCTGATCATGAATTCCCGCACCTATCAACAATCCAGCCACATCACCCCGGCTATTCAGGAGCAAGATCCACAGAACCGGCTGCTCTCACACATGCCGCTCCGCAGAATGAATGCCGAAGCCTTGCGCGACTCGATCCTGTCTGTCTCCGGAAAGCTCGATACCACACCGGGCGGCCCCCCTGATTCCGTCACCGTCGATCGCAACGGCCTCGTCAGCGCCAACGCGACCAGCACTGGTGGCTGGCGGCGCAGTGTCTATCTGCAATATCGACGTACCCAGATTCCGACGATGCTGGATACTTTTGATTACCCGGAGATGGGACCGAACTGTGTTTCCCGCAATGTCTCTACCGTCTCCCCACAATCCCTGATGCTCTTAAACAACGAGCGGGTCCACTCGCTTTCCCATGCATTTGCCAGCCGGGTTCGTAACCTGCTGCCCGACGATCAGAAACAGGATCAGGGCGCCCAGATCGATCTGGTTTATCAGTTGGCTCTCAGTCGCCTGCCCAGCCAGGCAGAACGCCAGTTGGGCCAGTCGACTCTGCAGGAACTCGCAGTGCTCTGGCAGGATAATCCGGAAGCCGCCCTCGATACCTATTGCCACACGATTTTTAACTCTGCCGCGTTTCTATACATTGACTGATGAATATGAACAGCCAGCCCGAACCGCTTTCCACCCGTCGAGACTTTTTTGCCCGCACCAGCGATGGCATCATGGGTGCCGCGCTGACACATCTGCTCTGCCAGGATTTTTTTGGTGGATCCGAAGCGCTTGCGAATGAAGCTTCGCACGCACCGCAGCAATACGACCTCAAACCCAAACAGCCACACCACCCTCCCCAGGCGACGTCCGTCATCCACCTCTTCATGAATGGCGGCCCCAGCCAGATGGATCTGTTTGACCCCAAACCCGTTCTGAACAAGATGGACGGCAAACCGTTCCCGGGCAACATCGAAGATCTGGGAAATTCGAACACCACCAGTATCGGCGAAATGCTGGGCGGACAATACAAGTTCGCCCGCCATGGCGAATCGGGCATGTGGATGGCCGATGTGCTTCCCGAGACGGCAAAGATGGCCGATGAACTCTGCCTGATCAACTCCATGTGGACCGATCATCCCAATCATGATAACGCCCTGTATAAAATCCACAGCGGCCGACTGTTCATGGGCTATCCCACACTGGGTTCGTGGACCGTGTATGGACTGGGGACCGAAAACCAGAACCTGCCTGCGTATGTCGTATTGACCGATCCCCTGGGCGCTCCCAAAAACGGCACGCGTAACTGGACGTCCGGCTTTCTACCTCCCACGTATCAGGGCACCCGCCTGCGGCCCACCGGTTCACCCATCCTGAATCTCAAGCCTCAGTACGACCAGCCTTCAGCCGTGACGGAATCCGCACGCAAACTGCTCAACCAGCTCGATTCCATCCACCGCGAAAAACGACCGCACAATCCCCTGCTCGATGCCCGGATCGAATCCTACAGCCTCGCCGCACGCATGCAGATGTCGGCTACAGAAGCTCTCGATTTATCGAGCGAAACACAACACACGCTCACCGATTACGGTATCGGCGAAAAAGAGACCGACTCCTACGGCAAACGCTGTCTGCTGGCCCGCAGGCTGGTCGAACGGG
>NZ_CAXAVM010000186.1:0-13360 GCF_963972345.1 uncultured Gimesia sp.
GTGCGGAGGTGGAAAGTTCTTCAATGTGACGTGTCACTTCTTCGACCGCTTCAGAATTCGTGACGGCACGCAGCACGCGAATCCGATTGTGACGCCATGCGGGGTTCTGATGTAACAGGTGCGCCAGCAGCAGCATCAGCGATCCATTCCGCCTGCCGCGCCACCAGACGTCGATCGTACCGGTGGGGACATCCCAGGGATCGACTGCCAGACTGGTTACCTCTCCCGCTTCTTCCCGATAGCCCAGGAATCGCAGCGCGATGATGCTGCGTCCCAGTCGTGAAACCAGACGAACGGTCGACCCGAAAGACTCTGACTTCTGAGGATTGTTAGGCCAGCCCAGCAAAACGGTATTCGGCCGCAAACCGCCAATGCCATGACATTGAACCAGGGCCTCGACTCCGTCCGAAAGATATTCCGAGACCACCACTGCCGGAAATGCGAGCAGTTCTTCTTTCGCAATGAAAGCACGCAAGATGTTTTCGAATTTCTCGCGGCGTTCCGCGTGTTCCTCAATATCTCCCGTGACGACATGCGCAATTGAAAGAATGCCGTGCCCTGCTGTCAGCCAGTGACCATAGACCGCCAGATGCGGCCGATTCCAGGCCGTGCCGCTCAGCGTCAAAATGATCGGCCGCCAGTTCTTGGGGTGATAGGCTTCCTGTTCGAGTTTCAACAGACTTTGACGGGCGCGCTCAAATACCACGCCGCTTTGCAGGTCTCCCCAGCGCGATTCGATTTCGCGATAGTGAATAAACCAGTATAAGCCGCTGATGACGACAATACTCGCGCTTGCCCAGATCCAGTTGGTCAAAAACATCACGGCCAGACAGCCCACAGCGCCCGCCAGAGAGACCGACCAGTTGCAATAGCGAAACGTCGGTCGATAGCTGGGATTCTTCGTCATGGCTTCATAAAACGTCGCCAGATTTAACAAACCGTATGTGATCATGAAAAACATCGTGATGATCGGCGCGATGGCATCCAGGTCGCCCAGCAGAATACAGATCTGGGCGATCACGAACGTCAGGACCGTTGCTCTGCGTGGCTCACGACTGGAGCCGCTGCCCGCACCAAAAAATGAAAGCCGTTTGAAAATATCGTCACGAGCGAACGCCTGCAGAATTCGTGGCGCACCCATCATGGAGCCTAATGCGGACGAGAGTGTCGCGGCGAACACGCCGGCGGTAATCAACACCGGCCAGACGGAAATGTTTTTCATGATCAGGTTATTCTCGATCAGCTCTGCATGCGGCCGCGTCCCTCCCAGCAGGAGCGCCAGTGACAGATAAATCACCGCAGTCACGATGACAGCGCCCAGTGTACCTTTCGGGATGGATCGAGAGGGGTTTTTCAAGTCCCCGGACATGTTCGCGCCTGCCATAATACCGGTCACCGCCGGGAAGAAAAGAGCAAACATGGTAAACAGCGATTCACCCGCGTCGTAGTGCGGCATGAGATTCTCGCGCATGATACCGAGATCAAAGCTGGAGAACGCACCCAGGTAGAATGACGCGAGTGCCGCCCCCAGAATGGCGAGAATGAAATACTGAACTTTGATGGTCCAGCCCGCTCCAATATAAACGCAGAGGAATGTCGCGACATTGATCAGCGTCGCGATGAGAACGAAATGCCCTTCCCAGGCAGAGAAGGTTCCCACAAACGCCTCGGTAAAACCGATGACATACATGGCCACCGAGATGGCCTGCGCCAGGTAAAATACAATGCCGATCGCCCCGCCGAACTCAACGCCCAGGCTCCGGCTGATCAGGTAGTAGGCACCGCCCCCCTTGACGCGCGTGTTTGAGGCGATGGCAGAGAGTGACAGCGTCGTCAGCGTGGTGATCGTTTTCGAAGCCACCACAATCAGAATCGCATACAGTACGCCCGCCTGTCCGACCACCTGGCCGAACCGCAAAAACATGATCACCCCCAGGATGGTCAGCGTACACGGTGTAAAAACACCACCAAACGTGCCGAACTTCATGCGCGGCTGGTCTTCCTGACTCATCGAGGGCTCACTGAAAAAGGGGTCAGGACTCTTATTCCGGGGTGACCCATTTGAGGAATGCAGACTCGGCCTGCTGAAAATCGTTCGCGCATCATTTTATCAAATTCTCAGCAGAAAAGAAGGTAGACTCAGCGCTGCTGACAGGCTGCGGCATAGGATGAAAATTGTGTGAAGGATTTCTGCGGCACGCCTTCGATGTAAAATCTACAATTCACCAGGTGTTCAATCGCTGTGACAGTTAATTCTTGAGTCATTCCTGTTCCCTGATTTCAGAAATCGGACCTCCAGAGCCGATAAGAAGGTTTAAGCCGATTATACAGATCACGGATACAGCGTCGGCCTCCAGCAACAGGGCATATTATTTTGCGTCACGGGCTTGCCTGTCGCGCATTCAGAGGAGCAGAAATGAGCATGACGCAACGATGGTTACTGGTTATGGCGGGTGTTTTTTTCATCGCGGGCGCCGTCTCTGCCTCCAGTCAGTCCGAGAAGCCGGAAGCCGATCCCGGCGATCAGCAGGCGGCGTTGATGCTGGCGAAACTGGCCTGCAGTCAGAAAATCACCAATGGACTGGTCACCAAGAATTTTGACCAGATTCACCGGGGTGCCACCGACTTAAGCAGCATCTGTAATGCCACCGCCTGGGCGGCGCATAAAGATCCCGTGTATGCCCATCATCGCACTGAACTCCGCAAACAGGCACAGAAACTCGCAAAGATGGCCGAAGAAAAAAATCTCGACGGCGCCACGTATTCCTACATGCATTCGCTGAATACCTGCATCAACTGCCACGAATACTGCCGCGACGTGCTGAGCATCATTGACGACTCCAAAGTCAATCTGAAAGTCGTGCCGATTCCATCGAACTGAGCAGTCGGATCTCGGCTGGAGATGACATTGAGTGACTGCTATCTTAATGTACTAAAAAAAACTTGCAGCATGGCAAGTGGGATGATCACAATTAATATTATTGAGAAAATCATGGAGAAAGAAACTAAGGCCGCAACAAATATGCTGGTGGATTTCATTTTGGCGATAAGCGAGTATGAAAAATAAGCAATATTAACACAAAATAATAGCAATAAAGATAGCAGGATACTTTCCGAGTGGTTCCTTACAGATTCTTCCTGAAGGAAGTAGCAAGTAGTGAAAAAGGTAAAGTTGATAATTGATGCGATACACGACAAAACGCAAATGATTTGACTTTTGCTTCGTAAAACGACTTCATCTGATTGCCCGGCCAATTTGTATTTGTCACTTATTTTTCTATTCACAGCGTTAGCAATCCTCTCAATATTGGCACGGCAGAATAATCCGTGAGACTTAAAAAGGTGCTTTTTTATCTTTTTAAGACGACGATGCGTTCCAGTTTGACGTCATGAACCTTCCGGTACGTTTCGCTGACACACCAGGTCGCTGGCTCTTCGTGTACCACACGAAAGCCCAGCTTTTCAAACAGGGGGACATTGCCAGTCTCTCTGATAGTATCTAACACGACAGCAGGCAGTCCAAGCTCTTTTGCACGCATGCAGATCCAGTCCAGCAGACGCCGCGCGATGCCTTTGTGTTGGAAATCGGGATGGACGGCCAGACCGATGACGTGAACATGTTCCGCATGCAGATCATATTCAACGGTTGCTACAATTTTGCCATCGAATTCAGCCACCAGTCGCGTGCGGGTCTGCGCACGTTCCGCCTGGCAGGCCAGCGCTGCGTCGGTGGGCCGATAGATGGAACGCAGTGGCGCAAATGCCGTTTCAAAAACGGTTGTCACTTCCGCAGTATCAGCGGGCGTTGCTTCCCGAATCAGAATGTCATTCATCGAACGTGCAAGGCTCAACTCGTGAACTCTTCCCAGCCCTTACGGAATTGCGAATGCAGATACGGTTTGGCGTTCTCATTCCCTTTGGCTGTGAGTGTGTCAGCCTCCCAGTCGAAGCCGCCGCCGGCGCGAAAGGCGGTATTGCCCAGCAGCACGGTTTCGGACAGCGGTCCCGAATAGTCGAAGTTGCAGGTCGCGGGGCTCCCCCCTTTGCAGGCGTCCGTCCATTCTTTGTAGAACCCGGGCGAATCGGGAATAAAGGGCTCGGGCGCTTTGAAGCCGTCGAAGGATTTTTCCGGGAACAGTTTCAATGAGCCGAACCCGGTCAGCAGCATGCCCTTCGAGCCGACAAACAGCGTGTTGGCTCCTTTCAGTTTGAGTCCTTTTTCTTTGAGAATCGCCGGTCCGTTTTTCTCCTGTGACCAGTGTAGTTTGACCGGGCCCCGTTTGTCGTTGGCCGGGAAGTCGAAACTGGTCAACATTTCGGTCGGCGTCCGCTCTGCGTCGATTTCTGGTCCCGAGGCATCCACGCGGGTCGGGTATTTCAGATCGAGGGCCCAGAAGGGAATGTCCAGAATGTGGCAGCCCCAGTTGCCGGTCTCTCCGGTGCCATAATCCCACCAGAACCGCCAGTTGTAGGGAGCCAGTGTGCCTTCCCCTTTGGAGTTCACCGCGTAAGGACGGAACTTCGCGGGACCAATCCACAGGTCCCAGTCCAGTGTTTCGGGAACGGGAACCGTTTTGACCGGCTGGGGTGGCATGCCTCGCGTGGAACTGATCCAGCTATAAACTTCACTCACATCGCCGATCGATCCCGATTTGATCAGTTCGACGGCCCGATGCATGTTGGCGAGCGCATGTCGCTGCATGCCCAACTGTGTTGCCAGATTGTTTTTCGTGGCGAGTTTGGTCATCTCGCGGACTTCCCAGACCGAATGGGCCATCGGCTTTTCACAGTACAGATGCTTGCCCATCGTCATTGCGATCATGGAGGGATGGAAGTGCGTGTGGTCGGGAGTGCTCACAATGACGGCGTCAATCTGGTTTTCCATGTCATCCAGCATCCGGCGGTAGTCGGCGTATTTTTTCGCTTTGGGAAATCGCTCGTACGCTTTACCCGCCCGTCTGTCATCCACATCACACAGCGCAACGATGTTTTCGGTCCTGGCGACGCCATTCAGATTCGCCACCCCGCGACCACCAATGCCGATCACCGCGACATTCAGCTTTTCATTCGCAGCAGCCCGCGTCGGCTGTGGGGAACTCCCCAGCCAGAGTCCCGCTCCCAGGGCGGCGGTTGTCTGCAGGGCTTCACGACGGGTAATACGTTGGGCAGTCATATGATTTCTCCTCTCGATTGAGTCGCAGGTTAGTGTTTTTCTGAGTTCAGTATAAACGATCCATAGTGAAAATTTGACTGCTGTTTTTGATCACGTTCTGAAAATATGCGTTTTAGTTAAGTAAGAACTGTTATAAATTGAGCGGGTAAATCGGGAGTGCAATGAGAAGTGATCGCGAAGCCGTTTATTCCGCTTTGACCCACTTCACTTTTGACTCAATGTTCTCAAACACGTTTTCAAAGACCCATGCTTTGAAATCGCAGAAGTGATTTCTCTTAAGATTTAGCAGTCGCTTCCTCAGCTTGAATATCGTATCCATCCAGATCGCCTGGGCGTTCGTAGAGTTCAAAGCCGTTTAAGCCGGGGACCGAACTGCGGTCCAGGTTCCACCACGGGCAGCGGAAGCGGGTGCTGCAGGCATTGCATTTGACGATCTGTCCCAGAAAAGGGAGACTGGCGGTTGTCGTGTTTTCACAGTGCGGGCAGTTGACTCTCCAGCGTGAAGTCTTCAGGTCGACGGGCCCTGCCATTCCCTTTGCGATGCGAAACGGGAGGTCGACCGCTTCGATGGTCGACAGCGATTCGCGGGTGATCGGCTCGGTGCTCATGGACAGGCGGTCGGCATGATTGCCCAGCGTGCGTTCGTAGGCATTGCGGACCAGGCGGGCATTCCCGAAATTCTGATCGCGGTCGGTGAAGACCCGGTTCAGCAGAATCGCCAAGTTGCCGCGGGCGGCGGGCGTTAACTGATACGTATTGGCGTTGCACATCATTTCAAAAATCTGACACAGATCGGAAACGTGGTAATCTTCAAACACAATATAGCGGCTGAAGCGGCTTTCCAGACCCGGGTTGGATTCGATGAACTCCGCCATCTCGACCAGATAGCCGGCAACAATGACGACGAGGCGCTGCCGCAGGTCTTCCATTTTCTTGAGAAGCGTGTCTATGGCTTCCTGGCCGTAATCCTGGCCGCTCGATTTTGCCAGCGTGTAGGCCTCGTCGATGAACAGGACGCCGTCCGTGGATTTCGCGATGACTTCGTTGGTTTTGATCGCGGTCTGACCGACATAACCGCCCACCATCGTTGCCCGGTCGGCTTCGAGGAAATTCGGGGTTCTTAAAATCTGATAACCGTACAGGATTTTCGCGATAATGCGGGCGACCGTCGTTTTCCCGGTTCCCGGATTTCCCGTAAAGACGAAGTGCAGCGTCTGTGAGGCGACAGGCATCCCCTGCGCCTGTCTCTGCCGGCGGATATTCAGAAAGTTGGCCATGCGCGTGACTTCCGCTTTGACCGCATCCAGACCGATCAACGCATTGAGTTCCTGCAGCCCCTGCTTTAATGATTCTTCAGGAGTGATCTGGTTTGGCGCATCACTTACGCTATCGACCTCGTCCGTCCTTTTCAGCTTCTGCAATTCGGTCATTACATCCAGATGTTCGCAGAATGATTCTTCTAATTCGCGCAGGTCATTACACAGCTCTGTGAAAAAGGTCTGGTCTTCCTTTTGAATTCCATTGGCATTCAATATCAGTTTCGCAGTCAGCAGCAGTATTTTGCTGTAAGACTGAAATAACTCAGGAGATTTTTTGATAACACAGGCAATCATGACCAGCAATCGGAAGGGTTCCAGCACGGCACCGTCCAGAATCGCACCCCCGAGCCAGCTCTTATCCGATTCCCACTGGATCAATAGTTCCCGAAATTCTTCAGCATCACAGCCATACAGATACGGTTTGTACTCTTCCATGAAACTGAAACGATGCAGGGAATACTTCATCAGTTCCGCAGCGACCAGCAGCTCAGAGTCATCTACCAATTCGTCTGTCAGAATACTGCGACGGAGAATGAAAAGGACATCGCATATCGCCGCCGCATTAATCACAGATTTGAGTTGTTCTCCCTCAACCTCAATGGCTAACTGCAGCAGTGCGGAAATGCGATTTGCGAATTGACCCGGGGCTGTATGTTCCAGTGCCTCATCAATGTCAGATGAAATGGCCTCATACACATCATTGCACAGGAATTCGAGCATCGATTCCAGCTTCTTCGCATTGCTCATGAACTCGGTTCTCTTCTGATCGTCAACAGGCGGAAATGGTCTGGGAACTGTTGCCGTCCATATTACTCGACAAGATTACATGAGCCAAGCAGGAACCGCGATATCAGAGTGGATTCCGCGTTTTTCTGTTTTGTCTGATATTGCACTGGTGTTGAATCAGAGCCAGTCGCCTGAGACAGAGCAGCTTGCGGTAAACGCACAAACCGTGGAGTTCAGCATGGAAAACAGACTGAGGGGGGCTACAAATGACTGGCGATTACGGTTTTGAAAAATGGCGCTGAGAGAAAGAACCATCGAAACCAGGTACAGACAATGAACCACAGTCACCTGCCAGCGATTAGAGGGTAACAATACGTCTGAGGCAAACACCGCGCCGAAAACCAGCATAGTAATTGGCAGTACGATTTGTGGCGTCAGCCATAGCAGTCTCAGGCTGTGGAGTTCATCACGTTCGACACACCGGTCATGGCCGATCACCCACCAGATGAAGAGTGGGATCGCAACCGGCCAGGATAACAACAGGGTTGTAGCAGCCTGTTCTGCCAGCCATAGAAAATGTTCCAGTTGCCCTGTTATCAGCAGTAAAACAATTTCAAGCAGCAGGGGAACGAGCGTCAGAATCGCGAACCATTGCGACAGAACATGCGTGGGCTGTACGCAATCAGTCGTTCCGTTATCGACAGCTGCTGGGGAAGGAACAGTCATAAATGCTTTTACCGCGCCTTTCTCTGTGAACAGTGAATTAATCAGCATGGTACACGATTGGTGATTTCGGTTCCAAAGAAAAAATCGAAGAGTTCACCACTTTGGGTTTTATCGTCAATCACCATTGCGCTGTCACCAAGACAGGTGAAATACACCTCAGCCGGCGTTTTCTTCGCTCGCGAACTGGATGGCTGGCGTTTCTGCCTCGTTTGACTGCAGGACCGGGAAGGCATCTTCATTGCGTCCCCAGCGGTAGAGCAGGTGAAACAGAAAGTTGACAGCCAGTACACCAGTGACGGCGCAGAATAGAACAAATCCGGAGACGCCTTCATGCGCGATCGTCCAGACGAACTGGCCGATGCACAGCAGCGAAACCAGCAGCAGTGTCGGCGTGCGGGGAATCAGATTCACTACCAGTGCGCCAAAGGGGGCGCCTAACGCGACGATCGGGGCGGCCGCCAGCCAGTTGGCATAGACTTCCGGATCCATGTAATACAGGCCGGGATGGAATCGCGACAGCATCGCATTTGTCGTAATTCCCACAACCGAGGTAAACGCCATGATGACGACTGATGTGGGAATCGCAATTTTCAGATCCGCGCGATACAGCAGGACCAGCATCGCATACACCATCATATCGATGCCCACCCCGGTGACAGAGGCGACGATGCCTCCACTGAAGCCGACCGCCAGGCCCAGCCAGCGATCGTATTTGCGCCAGCGATCACTGACTCCTGTTGCAGAAACGAGCTCCCGCATTTTCAGCAGATGCATGATGCCGAAACTGCACCACACGACCGCAAACGTCAGCTTGACCCACAGGTCGGGTACAAACGGTGCGACACAGGCGGCTCCGAAGGGGGTTCCCAGCAGCGCACCGCCGAGCGCGGGGCGTAACAGTCCCCAGTCAAGCGGACGTCGTGCCGCAAAAATATAGATACTGGCAGAGACCATGCCGATGGACTGTACGGCCAGGCCGAAGTTGCGTCCCAGGGAACCGGGCATGTCAAACAGCAGCACCAGCACCGGGAAACCTACGGTTCCTCCCCCCATGGGAGTCGACCCGGCGATATAGGAACCCAAAGCCATCGCCAGCGCGATCGGCCAGTGATGCTGCAGTGACTGCCAGCCATCAGTGGCGACGATGATGGTCAGCCAGACCGTATAAAAAGCCAGTAACCATAGACCGAAGGGCCACAACTTTTTCATTGATTTTCGCCACGCCTGATTTGCCATCTCTGTATCTCACTCAACTCATCATCTCTGGTCGGTAATACCGCGCTGCCTGTCCGATCAATCTGATTCCAGCCAGTCACAGCTCGCATCTTCATGTGGCTCCCGAGTGCGTTTCAGCAGTTTCACCAGCTGCTTCTGTTGTGCTGCACTCAGATGTCCCAGCTGGCTCTGGTGCATGCTGACGACTGCGTCCGCCATCGTCTCCAGCAGGACCTGTCCCTGTTTCGTGATGGCAATTTCCACGACGCGTCGATTCTCAGGAAGCCGACTGCGCTGGATTAAAGAACGTTTTTCCAGGCGATCCAGCATCCGCGTGGTGTCGGGGGCGCGCGAAATCAGCCGTCGTCCCAGTTCCATCGTCTGCATCGTGCCTGGCGCGACGGCCTGCAGCAGACGCAGTACGTTATACTGCTGCGCCGAAAGATCATATTGTACGAACAGAGCTTCTTCGAGGGCCTTCAGGCAGTCATAAGTCCGCCAGAGCTGCAGATAGACTTCCTGTTCGGGGGAGTCAAAGTGTACCTGTTCCGTATTGGGTTGGGACGCCGGTGCTGTCATGTCCGCAATTATGTTCGTCCCGACAATACTTGTCAAGACAACTATTGTCGGGACGAATAATCAGGCGGAAAATTAATGCGAGGATTGACCGCAGGTCAGGCTCAGCCGGGCAGGGTTATTTCACGCACTCGATAAATGTAATGGGTGAATTACTTAACAGGGGGGACCAGTAGTCCTGCGTGTTAGCTGTCAGTCCCTCGGGTGCGAGTTGCGGGGCATGCCAGCGGACCTCGTTAAAGCCGGCTGCGCGGAAGGCGTCTTCATGGGTTTCCGCCGCCAGATGGTAATTTTCGATGTCAAACGGCCCGTCATCCAGGTGGAAGGTCCAGGTGATCGGCGTGCCTTCTGTCCAGTTTGCGCTGGCAGACGTTTCAAAGCCAAAATGGCGAAACGAAGGACTTTCGGGAAAATGAAACATCGGGCTGCTGTTGACGGTGACAAAGCGTCCGCCCGGCTCCAGCGCATTCGCTATGCCGTTACACATCGACTGCAGTTCTTCACGCGTGCGGGCATAGTTGAGCAGATAAGCGGCGACGGCCAGATCAAACTGTTCCGCGACAGGCAGCTCCCGTGCATCGCCCACAATAAATTCAATTCCCTGCTGGTTCTGTGCTTCCTGTATTTGCGCCAGTTCAATCATGCCCTGTGAGAGATCAACGCCCATGACGCGTGTGGCACCCCGTTCACGCAGCAGTCGGGTATAAAATCCTTCTCCACATGCGACATCCAGCACCGACAGCCCCTGCGGATTACCGGCCAGTTCCAGTAGCGTGAAACATTCAATGAATGTTCGCCAGGGTTGCTGTTTGGAACGCTTGTACTGCTCTGCAATAGGATCGTAATTCGTCGTCGTCATGGACCGGCTTGCCTTGATGGGGTGAATTTTGCAATGAACGTTTCTTGAGAGCATTCGATATGCCTGCTGAAATATAACGTACGCCTTAACGTATTCACTACGGGATTTCATAAGAATCTGAAATCAACCAGGCCAGCCTGTAATTAATGTGAGAATGGGTGGCTTTTGAGAAAAAAACTGGAAGCATGAGCCTGATATGCTAGGATAAGAATACCCGGCCTGCAGGTGCGCTAACATCAAAATATTCTAATGTGATTCCGGAGTTTAAAGTGCGATTTGAAAAGCTGTTATTGATGCTCGTTGTGTTGTGTTCTGTCCCGAACATCTCGGTCTTTGCCCAGGAAACACAAGCGGCAGAAGAATCAAAAGAGGTAAAACCGGCTCAACCCGCCCAGGAGCTGAAACCCTTCACCACCATAGACCCCACGATTCCACTCGACCAGTTAAAGATCATGGTCAGGCCGCTTACGAAGCAGGAACTGCAGGTCGAAGCCGACGCCTGGTTTAAATTATTACACAACAAGGCACGTCAGATCGCCGCTGCCCGGCTGGGGGTGAAAAAAACCAATGAAGCCATCAGCACCAGCGATGATCGGCAGGCACTCGAATCACTTAAGAAAGCAGAATCAGTCCAGCAGACTGCTGATAAGATAGCAAAAGAAACCGAAGAAGAACTGATGCAGAAAGCACAGGAAAACCTGGGTCTTGACAGTGCCGTGGATGCAGCCAAACCGGATCAGTCTTCTACAGAACAGGCCGCAGCAGATCAGAATACAACAGAGGGGGAACCGGCTGACAGCAGCGCGCAAACAGGCAATGCGGCGAAAGCGGCTACGCCGGATGAAGACTCGACACCCACCCATGCCGCGGAAGTAATGAAGGAACAGATCCTGGTAAATCTCACGAAACTGCAGGATGAACGGACGGCTTTGAGTGACCGGCTGGAAGTTGTGCTCGCTTCACTCTCTCTCAAGGGAGGTGATGTGGAGTCCTACCGAAAATACATCGCCGCGGTCTCAGGAATTGATCTGGATACCTCTGATGCCAGCGCCGCCTGGTATGGGATCAAAGGCTGGATCGTTTCGAAAGAAGGCGGGCAGCGGATGTCGTGGAACCTCGGCAAATTTCTGGTGATTCTGCTGATTACCTGGTTAGTCGCCCGAATTGGATCTGCGATCATGCGCTGGGTTCTGGAACGTAAGGTCAGGCTCACGCAACTTGCCGAGAATCTGATCAGCAGCACCATCAAGAACATTATCTTTCTCATCGGGTTTGCCATCGCGCTCACCGCACTGGAAATTGATGTCACACCACTTCTGGCAGCCATTGGTGCCACCGGGCTGGTTGTAGGTCTGGCATTACAGGGAACCTTAAGCAATTTCGCCAGCGGTCTGATGATTCTGATTAACCGTCCGTTTGATGTCGGGAATGTTGTCACCGCGGGGGGCATTACCGGAACCGTCAAACAGATGAACCTCGTCTCTACGACATTTCGTACGTTTGATAATCAGACCATTCATGTACCCAATAATTCCATCTGGAATAATGTGATTACCAATATCACGGCGAACAAAGTCAGACGCGTCGATCTTGAATTCAGCATCGGCTATGATGATGATTTCGAACAGGCCGAGCAGATTATCAAGGAGGTCCTTGACGAACACGAACTGGTTCTGAAAGACCCCGCCGCTGTGGTGGTGACGCACGCGCTGGCAGACTCTTCCGTGAATATCGTCTGTCGTCCCTGGGCCAAAACGGAAAACTGGTGGGACGTGAAAACCTCGGTCACCCGCGAAGTCAAACGCCGCTTCGACCAGGCGGGCATCTCGATTCCGTTTCCGCAGCAGGACATCCACGTCTATTCTGCCGAAGCCCTCACCGGAAAAAATGCCGAACTGTCGAAGAAGTAATGCAGTTCTGTCTGGTAGCGTATCAGGAGTGAAACGTCAGCGTGTCGCCCTCAGACGATTCCTCATCCTGGGGACGATGGTTGGCTAGAAAGCGGATGGGGCGCTGCGCGGTACGATCTACGGTCAACTGGAAGATATCAAAGCGATTGTAGCCTCCCGCCAGATCGTGCAGCTGTTTCGGTTCGACGCAGCGTGCGAGGTCGATGTCAGCGTAGAGGAGGCCTTCCTCTTCCTGCATGATCTCACTGACGGGGGTTCCGTTCGGGCCAATCGCAACTGAAATACCGCGGGGGCTGCCGTCCAGAATACGGGCTGCTTCGGGATCACGCTGTTTCAGCAAATCGTGGGCTGACTGATCCAGGTAACCGGCGGCCACCAGGTTGAAGAGTTTGCCTTCAAACGAGTGCGCCCCGGCTCGAATCAGGATCGCATTTTTCAGATCATAGTTTTCATGAACCGCGGGATCGTGGGAAGGCCAGACGGGCGGATACGTCGACATGTGGACCTGCTCTCCCTGGGCCAGCAGTGTGAACCGGGCCAGTGGATTCGTATTCTCACCGCAGATCAGCATGCCCAGTCGTCCCAGACGCGTCGCACACACTTCCAGTCCCGCGCCATCGCCGGGGGACCAGATCAGCTTTTCATAGAAGGTCGGCACAATCTTACGGTGATGACACAAAATACTGCCGTCATCGCCAATCAGCGTGTTGGCATTCCAGATGCAGCCGGCACTGACGGTGGTTCCTTCGTTAAAGCCCATGGAAACAAACATCTCACATTCACGTGCTGTCTCACAGATCCTGGCCAGTTCGGGACCATCGACCTTGATCGAGTTCGCCGCCAGTTCACAGAACAG
>NZ_CAXAVM010000187.1:0-13249 GCF_963972345.1 uncultured Gimesia sp.
GTCGGGGACGAGTGACCGTGATATTCATGCCGGTCAGATACGGTGTAGACTCTTCCCCTGCATTCACAACATTCATGTCGAGATCAGATAAATGCAGCGTTAATGACTGCTGCGGTCCGGTCTGGGGTTCTTCCTTCGCATCAGGGTCCCCCAGGGGATTTTCTTTGGTCCCTTTATTGATGATCGCCGTCAGCAGATCCTGGTTCGCGAGTCCCTGTTCGTTGACATACGTGAGCGTCGTCACGTGATCCACATTCACATCGCCGACGCGTTTGCGGTCCGTCGCCAGTTCCCACAATGTTTTTTTCGTTTGAATCTGATCGATGCGGACCACATCGCGGCCTTCAAAATCTTCGAACGACACATTCTGAAATGTGACCGGCTCTCCCCAGCCGAGACTGACTTCGCCAGTGCGGATCTCGCCCGGATAGTTTTTCAGAACGAGGGGCAGAATCGAATCTTTCAGCGAAGTTCGCGAGACGATCTGCGGGGCAAACCAGAGCAGCACACAGAATCCGATGGCCAGCACCAGCAAGATGCGTCCCCATGAGCCACGCTGGATTTTCTGATCTTTGGTTGAACTGCTCTCAGACGATTTCGATTTTTCTGACTGCGACATGACTGATCCTGTATAGTGAGTCCGTTGTGCAGGATGAATCCGATGCTGGGCATTCGTGATAATCATCCGTGTCTGCTGTTCGGCTGCCCGCAGTGGTAACTATATGGGGATTTCCAGGCAGCGACAATGTTCTAACCATAAAGATTCCCACTGACCAGTTTGGAAAATCTTCAAAAACAGGCGATTTCCCGATCAGGATTTCCGCAAAACAGTGTTATTCAACAGGGCGACTGCCTATGATAGAAAAAGCTGATACCGGAAATATTTCTTTGTCGATTTATCAATAAAAGTGAATGAGAATGGAAACCTTAAAAGCAATTGAAGCAAGACGTTCTGTCAAATCATACGACCCCGATCACCAGATGACAGACGAGGAAATCAATAAACTCCTCTCTTACACACTCCTGTCACCGACTGCCTTTAATATTCAACACTGGCGATTTGTCGTAGTGAAGGATTCCGAATTGCGTAAGAAAATTCGCGAAGCTTCCTGGAACCAGGCACAGGTCACTGATGCCTCTCTGCTGGTGGTGATCTGTGCCGACATGAAATCCTGGCAGAAAGACCCGATGCGGTACTGGAAGAATGCGCCAGAGCCGGTACAACAGGCACTGGTACCCATGATATTGTCATTCTACAAAAACGAAGAACAGCTGGAGCGCGATGAAGCCCAGCGTTCCTGTGGTATGGCCGCCCAGACCATGATGCTGGTCGCCAAAGATATGGGCTATGATACCTGCCCGATGGACGGGTTTGACTTCGAAAAAGTGGCCGATCTGATCAATCTGCCCGAGGATTTCCTGATCTCCATGTTCGTCGTAGTCGGAAAACCGATTCGGCCTGCCAACGAACGGGGAGGGCAGTTATCGCTGGATGAAGTCCTGATTTACGATCGATTTGAATAAAAAACCATGCGGAAACCTCATTTTCCGTCTGCCGTTTGTTAAGATGCAGCCTATTGCTAACTTATATTTAGAAAATACGGTACATCAGACATGAACAACCAGCCGCCTACCAATTTCTTCACACGGATTCTTGCCAGTCTGGGACCTGCCATCATCACCGCCTCGGTGGTACTGGGGCCGGGCAGTATTCTGTCGGCTTCCAAAATCGGCCATACCTATGCTTACGAGATGAGCTGGGTGCTGGTGATTGCCGTGATCATGATGATCGCCATGACGGCGCTGTCCGCCCGACTGGGGATACAACTCAAAGGCACGATCTGCGATGAACTGGCAGAACGCGCCGGACGGCCCGTGGCTGCGGCAACCGGTGTCATCCTGTTCCTGATCGCCGCCTGTTTTCAATTCAGTAATAACCTGGGTGTACTGGCGGCCGTCGAACCGTTCCTGGAACCCCAGGTACAGGCGGTAGAAAATCCAGCAGCCGATGAAAAGCCTGCCGATGAAATTGATTCCGTAAAAAAAGTAGTTGATCCGCTAGCAGCTCAGGAACCCGCTAAGAATGCAAAGAAACCGGTGACAACGGCGTCTGCCTCCATTCCCATTCTGATTATTATCGGCATGAACGGCTTCATTATTCTGGCACTGTATGGCTTCAAGCACCTGTACGGCCTGATTGAGAAACTGATGAAGCTGCTGGTCGCTATCATGATTATCGCCTTCGCCATCAATCTGTTCCAGGTAAAACCCGACTGGTTGAAAGCGCTCGCAGGCCTGATCCCTTCACTGCCCGAACAGGCTGCCAACGGCGCCGGTATGAAAGAAGTCATGACACCCATCGTGGCAATGTATGCCACAACGTTCTCCGTCGCGGGGGCGTTTTATCAGTCTTACCTGGTACGCCAGAAAGGCTGGACCCGGGCGAATCTCAAACAGGGTCTCATCGATTCCACCCTCGGTATCAGTGTGCTGGGCCTGATCACCTTAATGGTACTGATCACCGCTGCGAAGGTGCTGTATCAGAATCCCGATGTGGTTACTTTAACGTCCGTCTCGGATGTCGCCACAAGCCTCGAACCTGGCTTTGGAAAATCAGCCATGGTTATTTTCTCGCTGGGAATTTTCGCCGGGGCCTTCAGTTCGTTCCTCGTGAACGCCATGATCGGCGGTTCGATCCTGGCAGATGGTTTCGGACTGGGTGGTTATATCGATCAGAAATGGCCCAAACTATTCACCGTGTTCGCACTGGTGACAGGGATGACCGTTGCCATTTACACCAAAACCATGGGCCAGAAACCGGTAGGCTTGATCATCTTCGCTCAGTCGCTGACGGTGCTGGGTATTCCGATGCTGGCGATTGCCATGCTCTGGCTGGCGACCCGTGCCGACATGAAAGGCGAAAACGCCATTCCCGCCTGGATGAAAATCCTCGGCTTCATCGGGTTGATCACATCCATTCTGCTGGCGATCCGCACGGCCGTCAATTTGCTCAATTGATCAGACACAGAGCCCGGCACTCTCGCCATACAGTCCACTTATTTTCCTTCTTCTTCCGCATGCCCGTTTTTACGCCAGCCCGTCGTCAGATGGTCGTCGGTCTGGGTTGGCGGTTCCAGGCGATGCACTTTCAGATGGTTAATCTGCAGCGTAGCAGTCTCGACATAGAAACCCAGCATCCCACTGCTGAACGTGGCGTTTGCCAGGGATAACACCACCCCGCCATCAACACTCAATTCGTGATAACTGCCGAACGAGATCATTTGAATCTCAACATCTTCGGGATCCCTCACCCGCCAGAAGCCTTCCTGCAGTGATTCAAACTGCATCATGTTTTCGCCCGACTTCTCTTCTCCCGTTCGCCAGGAACGAAATTGTCCGATCCCTTTCAGGAGATCCAGCGAGAGGTAATAGCCGTCATAAGAATCTGCATCGATCCGGATCAAAATACCGCATTTGCCGTCCCCCTGCATCGAAATATGACACTTCAGACGAAAACAGTCGACCTCCTCATTGAACACAAAGCCCTGGTAGCCGGCCTGACTCTCCAGTTTCAAAGATCCATCGTCCACACGAAAGAACGATTCTTCATGGGTCCCTTTTAAAACATGCAGGTGTTTTGAGTCGAGCTCTTCCAACTCGCGGTCATGAATTCCCTCATAGGTTGTGGGACGCAGCTGTCCATTGGCCAGACGCTCCAGGCGCTTGGGAGGCGGCAACAGGTTATTCGCCGTGCGATCATCGGGACGACTGGTATAAAAGTTCCAGAGTAGAATCCCTTTATCATCGCGACAGATGCGACCGGCATAATTGCCTTGTGCCAGCAGCACATTGTCATAATAGTTCCGCCAGGGCTTTTCCAGACTCTCCGTATGCCAGTATCGGATCTTCGCATCTTCCCGCAGACTACCGATCAGGTAATAATCGCCGTCGATCCGAAACAGATTCGGAACTTCGATATCATCATAGATCATCGGTGCATGCAGAGGCGGCAATGCCTGAAACTGGTTAGGCGCGACTTCTTCCATCAAACCCACGCAGCCTCGACGAACCAGCGGCCCTTCATTCACACGGGCCGACATCAACAGCCAGCTGTGATCCCCTTCACAAAAATAAAACGGATCACGAAAACTTACCCAGTTTCGTTCATTTTCAGGCGATGATTCGTAATACTCTTCCGCCGGCTCCAGGGGGAAACAGCTGTCAGGATTCTGCTTCGCCTTGATGTTCGTGGCAACCACGGACTGCAGCTTCGCGCGGATCTCCAGAATGTGTTGGGGGTCATGCATGCCACGCCGATCCTCCCAGTTCACGTCTGCTTTCTCCCAGTGATACAGGTCCTCACTGCATGCCAGACCTATCCGCTGTACTTTCCCCTGATCACGCCGCGAGATACCGGTATAAAACATCCGCCAGCGGCCCGGCTCATGCGGATCGGGTGTGACATGCATCGTCCACAGCATCAGATCGTCCCAGTTCCCCGGGTCGCCGATAAACAGCGCGTTATCCACCCGCCGCCAGTTCAATGCATTATCACTGATCGCATGTGCGATGAAGTCATGGTTGGGAAGCACCAGGTGAAACAGGTGATACAACCCGTCATGGTACACCACATCCACATCGCCAATGCTTTTACGGCTCCACGTTGATTCGGAAAACATAGTTGAACTTTATGAAATGCGGTCGGTGAGATGAGGGACGGTTGAAAACTTGAATCCAACTGTGACTGGCGGTCTTTTCTACGCGAAACAAAAAGGACCGTCAATCCATCTTACCGACTTCCCGCTGACGTTCAACCCGAGTGGAGCGAGTACGTTTCCCTCAAATCGAAACGTTCTCCAGTCCCGTCCTGACGCTCACGGGCGCCGGTTTCTGGTAGGGTTCGTAGTGGTTGATATACACCTCAAACGGGGCAGGCACGTAATAAATTACACCCCGCCAGTCGATGGTGCGTGTGCGGATCGCCGCGATCAGACAACCGCAGAACAGGTAAGGCATCACCCAGAGATATCCCATCGTCTTGAGAGGATGACGCCGGAACTGACCGCCCCGCGACTGCACCAGTCGCTCAATGCGTGAGCCCAGGCGATAGATGGAAAACGCTACCGCTGCGCCGGCAAACCCCAATACTCCCGACACCAGTCCGGCTGCCAGCTGCTGTCCCTGGTAAAGAAACAGCAGCCCCAGCCCGACCAGTACTGTCTGGGCGAGCGCCGAAACAAATCCGAGTGTGGCTATGAACCAGAAGTGAGAATGATAAAACCGCGCGTTAACCAGCTGCCTCGTAATAAACCGCAGGCTGGAATCCAATGCGATGGACTCCGCATTGAGCATCGTCGCTGCCGGCGAGAAGACCAGTTTCTGATTCAGGCGTTCGGCGATGGCTTTCAGTCCGGAATCATCCCACATCATTTTTGAGAGTGTGTCCGAAAATCGTGGATCTTGAAATACAGCGCGACTCAGCGCGATCGAGCCACCCCAGGCAATGCCCATCGACAGCATCTGCAGCACAGCCGCCGCATTCCAGGCATGCCGCACCAGAGTCCCCGCGTTCGTCGCCTGAGGCGCATACCAGCGGACCCCCGAAGCGACTCCCACCTCTGCATCTCGCAATGGTGACACCAGATCACGCAGCCAGTGACGGTGAGGCAGCACGTCAGCATCCAGCCAGGCCACCACTTCCACATCCGCGGTGACACTTTGAATGGCCTGAACCAGTGAGGCATTTTTCAGCCCGCAGCCGGAAACCTGCTGATCGCGAATCGTAACTTCACAGTTCGGATGAGGGTTCCTGCGCAGGTATTGTCTGACAAAGCCCAGCGCCGGATCGCTGACATGGTCGACGACGATCTTGACTCGATAATCCGGGTAATCCTGATTCAGCAGGCCATCCAGACAATGCACCAGAAACGGATCATTACCCCGCAAAGGCAGAATCACCGTCGCGACCGGCGTATAGCATTCACCAGATTGTGGGTCCAAAACGCCACGATACAGACGGGCGGCATGAGCGCCCCAGTAAAGATAGAGCGACCCGAAAATGATCAGACAGAGGGAACATAATGTTGCCAGCAGATACATGGTACCACCTCAATTGATGCAGGATCGTTAGGAATACAGCCCGTCGGGTCATAAACATCCTGTCTCAATCAACGGTAGCTTACTGTTCAGTCGCCATGTTAAACTGGGACAAATAAAAGTACAACAAAATTCTCCGAAAGTTTCCTATTCTGGCCATCTTGACATAGTTCTCGACAGAAAGCCGTAGTATTGGTTGCTTTGTGAGGACTAGCAGGGGTTGAGGGCCCGCTTGCGATTGATCGATTCCAGCCTCTGATTCGAAGAAATGTCGTTATGGAAAGGCTTTATTGTCAGGAACCCGCCCGGACCTGATTCCTGAGACTCACGCGAGGTCGAGCTTTAACTGCAGCCGCAGTCATTTTCGACCTGCCCCGTTCCCCGATCTGGCTTCAACGACATTAATGCGTGACCTTCGAATCCGTTTCGTCGGCTTTTTGCTTCGAAGTGACTTGATC
The DNA here is from genome assembly GCF_963972345.1 of uncultured Gimesia sp. Lineage (NCBI taxonomy): Bacteria > Pseudomonadati > Planctomycetota > Planctomycetia > Planctomycetales > Planctomycetaceae > Gimesia > uncultured Gimesia sp. The sequence continues at coordinate 6,555 of NZ_CAXAVM010000187.1, forward strand.
CAGCTTCTTTTGAATGCCGCTTCCCAACTGCTGATAAAGCGTTACTCTGTTCTCGCCCTGCAAATCGCGAATCAGCCGTTGGATTTGATCCCGAAGTCGTTTCGATTCGGCGGTTCGCCCGGCATCTTCAGCGGCCTGCATTGTTTCAATCTGCTGAAAAGCGGCCTGTTTCACCACTGGCACTACCAGCAACATCTCCTCCTGGCCCTCGCTCCGTCCTGCACGGGACAACTCCGCGAATTGCGCCTCGCTCATTTTGAGCGACTCCAGAGAGGATTCGCGGAGACATTGTTCGATGTCTGAGTCTGCCAGTAAATCGATGGCTTGATCAGTCTGACCTGACTTTTGCAAATCAACCGCAGTCTCCAGTGGACCGGGGTCGCTCGTCTGCTGACAGCTCAGAGGAACCAGGATCAGCAAGCCCAGGGTAACGATTCTTGAACACACAGACAGTTTATCAATCGGATCGGCTCCTCAGAAAAATGATAGACTGTATCCAGTTTTACTGTAGCGTCTCCAGGGCCATTTGGCCCGAGTATATTAGATTGAGAGACGCTATGGTTAAATGTGATGCGTTCTAAAACCGCACAGCAAGAGTTACTCTTGGATTCTTCTACCAGGCTGTATTCTATCAGAAACGCATTCTCATGCCGGAAGGATCATTCTAATTTCGATGATTGTGTCACCTTAGACATGCTCGTAAATGCAGCGTTTTAAAACGGGACTCGATTCTGGCGCCGTTTCCAATTGAATGATCGAGTTCTACACCGCCGGTTTTACTTCACTACCGGCAGCTTATATGCGGCTGCCTCGGTGGAATTTCGCACGTATAACCGGTCGCCGCTCAACACCGGATGATTCCAGGTTTTGCCTTCCAACGCCTGGAATGTCGCCAGTTCTTTATGTTCTGTGGGGTCTGCTTTGAGTAATACGACGGCTCCCTCTTCGCCGATCACCAGCAGATGCCCGGAGTCTTTGACCAGCAGCACCTGGCCTTTCCCGTAACGGCCTCCTTTCCATTTGCGCTTCCCGTCTTTGAGATCGAAGCAGGTAAAGATCGCACCGTCAAAACCGTAAGCATGCCCGTCGTAGATCACACAGTCATTGAAGTCCGGCTTTAAGCCGGTTACAGCCCAGAGCTCTTCCGCCGCCCATTTCCCGTCTTTCTTGGTGACATGAATTTTCTGCACCCCTTTGCCCATGCCGGTCGCGATCAGAATTTCATCCTCGCCCGCCAGTTGAGGCTGGAGCACTCTCTGCCCCTCAGAAGCGCAATCAAAACTCAGCAATACCGCACCATCGGCGGGATCCAGCAGGTTCAGCTCCTTATTCGTCAGCATTGCAATCACGGGCTGTCCGGCTATCGTCAACAGAGCAGGGGAGCTGTAAGAATGATCGCCGGCAGGAGCCGACCACTTCAACTCCCCCGTTTCCGTATCAAAGGCCAGCAGTCCCTTGTCTCCCTTTCCGCCCGCATGCACGATAACCGAACCTTCCACAACCAGCGGCGATGAACTGAACCCCCAGATCGGCGGTTCCCGGTCAGCCACCTGACGCACATCCTGCTGCCAGATGATCTCCCCGTTGGCCGGGTCCAGTCGCAGCACATGCCCGCTGGCCCCCATCACATACAAGCCCCCGTCCGCCAGCGTCGGTGTCGCCCGTGGTCCGGGCCCGCCCAGCGCATCATAAAAACGCGTTTTAATCTCCTGCGTCCAGAGTTCCGCGCCCGTCTCGGCATCGTAGCAGACAATCAGTTCCTCTTCGCCCCGCTGCTCCTGGGTGAACAGCATCGGACCCGCGACCACAAACGAAGACCAGCCGGGCCCGATCGCTTTCTTCCATAACGGCGTCCCCACATCCGCATTCCAGTCGGCATCCAGGGACACACCGGTCAGCACGCTGTCACGCAACGCCCCTCGAAAGCCGGGCCACTCGGGTTCAGTCAGCGCCGCTTCCAGTTCTGCCGCCGTCAACGTAGCCTGATCTGCGGGAGCCGCATCCGCTCGCGACAGCATCCGTTCCTCCACGGTCGGCGTCCACCGCCAGGCCAGTTCCATATCATAGTCGCCCCACATTCCTTCGCTGCGGAGTAACAGTGAAAAGAGGAAGCCCAGCACCGAACAACCCACAATAATCACTGTCCGTTTCGCACTTCGCATGCGTGACACCAGCAACGCCGCAATCCCGAACAGACCCAGCCCCATCGGCCCGGTGACGAGCATCGCCCCCGGTCCTTGCATGGTAGGATCGATCAACGCCAGTGTCGTACCCGCTGCCACTAGCACAACGAACAGTCCGATCAGTTTTTCCTTCCACGTCGCCCGACTGGCCAGTACCCACCACACCAGAATCAGTCCACCAAAAATCAAAGGACCGAACACCGCCGCCATTATCGGCAGCGGAGAATCCGACTCCACCAGTCGCGGCATCAACCGCGTCACCACCATCCCGATCAGTAACAGAATCGGCGGCCAGATGCGCAGCGGCTTCCATTCGTTGACCGCAGAAGTCGTTTCACTGGCAGCAGGTTCTACGGGAGGTTTCGATTCGGTTTCCGGTTGATTGGTATCAGTCATGACAAACCCTGCTGGGAGAAAAGAAGAGGGACAACTCACATTCCACATTGCCGGATCACAGAAGATCCCGCGCTGAACAGAATGGTTGTTTTCTGTAACTTTAACCAGTCGCTCCGCGGTGTCAAATGCACAAACCGTGATGCGAAACCAATCTCCTGTTTCGATTCACAGCTGCGCTGTTTTCACTCCCGCTTCCTGCCCGCCGGTCAACAGGAATACTTTCTCATTTATCTGATCTTAACCAGATAGAGATATCAAATTGAAACCGCACTCGTGACAATGGTACAACAGAGAGTGAGAGGCTTCCTCAAAACGACCAGGGGACCGGAGCGTCTCGATTTAACAGGAAGTAATCTGACCATGGATGATTTGCAATTTTTAAACGCATTCGAAAACTGCACACTCCCCTTCGCTGACTGGACGCATCGCGCACATCTCCGCGTTGCTTATCTCTACGCTTCAAAATTTGATCTGCAGACCGCGACCGAAAAAATGCGGGCCGGCATCAAAGCGTACAACAAAGCCACCAACACCCCGGAAGAACTCGAACGCGGCTACCACGAAACGATTACCGTCGCCTTCATGCACCTGGTCCCTGCCACCCTGTAACAGTCGGGACCATTTGAAAACTCCGAAGCATTCTGCGATGCCTGCGCCGTCTCACTCAATAAGCCGGTACTCCTCAAGTACTACAGCAAAAACCGCATCATCTCCATTAAAGCTAAACAGACTTTCGTAGAACCCGATCTGCAGTCTCTGCCTGCGGTAACTGAATGAAAATCATTTCACACTTTCGAGTTCACAGGCTAGAATGAAATCTGTTTTTTTTAATACACTATTGAATCGGACTCAGTTTTTATCGCGCCGCATGTAAACTGTCGGAAGATCCGCATACAATACCTGGAGATATTGGATTCACTCAATGTGCATGAACCCCGAATCGACACCTGATGTACTTTCCTTCTGGCTCTGGTTTGAAAACAATCTGTCGAGGTTGAACAATTTTGAGGACCATCAGGCAGAACTGCTGGAGGAACTGAATGAGCGACTACAGGAAGTGGATGAGGGACTGGCGTTTGAAATTTCCAGACTGAATTCAGAGGGAATTCGTGACCTGGTCTTCAGCGCCGATGGGATGAAAGAGACATTTCCTGCGGTGCTGGCACTGATTGAAAGCTCCCCCGACCTGCCCGAATGGACGTTTACTCCGTTTCGCCAGCGGGTCGATGTCTCAGAGTTCGGCCTGAGGTTTGGTGACCGGGAATTGAGAGCCAGCGACTTCTATTTCTGGCTGCAGACCGAGGACGGAGCCATCGATCTGATTGTCTATGTTCCCGGTCTGACCGAAGAGAACCGTGATGAATTGATGGGCGCGGGTTTCATCCTGCTGGACATGACACTGGGCGAATTCGACGTCACTTTGAATCTGCGCTATATCGATTTTCAACCCCTCCCCGAAGATCCGGAAGCCGACGACCTGCTGCCACTCACCGAATTACCCCGAGAGTTCGACGAGCTCTTCAATGCTTTGAATGAAGAGTGAGCTGGAGTCAAAACAGCATGTCAAACGAAACATCCCTTTCTACCGGTTAATTTATTAACCGCTATTGACATCTTATTTGGGTGTGATATCTTAACGAGCGCAACACAGTAAATGTTTTGCCTGTTCTTTGAAAATTTAAGATCGTTTGTTAGGGAACCTCCTTCGACCTTTGCGGGCTATCCCGAAAGGTGCCGCGTGCCGTTCGCGGTCGCGGACGACGTATGTCGTACGTGACCACCCGATTGGTGGTACCAGTTGAGGGCTGCCGACGAATTTCTATTTTATTAGGAATTTTAGGTTGTTGACTCAATTTCCCGGGGGGATTTAAATCTCCTTCCATTCCTTTATTAGGAGGCATTGTCCTATGGACAAGACTAGCCAACGATCAGGCACCTGGCGAGCTTGTGAAGAACTCCATGCGATCGAAAATCGTATGGTTGCAATTCGCAAATTGTTGAAATCGATTCAACATCAAAGTTCAACAGGTGGGGAAGCGATGGATGACGCGCTGAAAATAGCTCAGACTATCGAAGATCTTGCTTCGTATGGGCGAAATTCCAGTGCGGTGAATGCTCTCGAAATCGTATCTATTTTAGAAATTTCGCTTTCTATTTTGGATGCTGAAATTGACAGCTTCCTTACATCCTGAGGTCAACTAGGGATCAGAAGGGTCCCTTGCTCAATATACTGTTAGTAAGGAGTCAATCCAGGTGAATAACCTAGGAAAGACGATTAGAATAATTCGTCAAGCCAAAGGAATGAAACTAAATTCGTTGGCAAAAAGTGCCGGGGTAAGTGTACCTTTTTTGAGCCTAGTTGAAGGAGGAGATAGACAACCATCCTTACATGTACTGAGAAAACTCGCAGAAGGATTAAGTATTCCTTCTGAAGCACTTATATTGATGAGTGTCGGCAATAATTCAGAGCTCACTTCTTCTGATGAAGTAACTACTGAAATCACTAAAAATGTTGATCGTTTGATCAAACTCGAAGAAAAGTTGGAACTACTTTTACAAGCTAGCGAGGGCACGGATGAACCCAAAGTCAATCACTCCAGCTGAAATCGCTGCTGCAATGAAAATGACAGAACGACAGCTTTGGACGTTCACTCGCAATTTCGAGAAGTTGTTCAAGCCGACTCGAGAAATCATGATAGGAAGTAAAAAAAGAGCAATAGATGCGCCTCGAGATTCGGCAAAAAAGAAGCTGAAATTATTACATAAATGGTTTTTTGAAAAAAAACTATTTCACCCATCAGCTCACGGTGGAGTCAGACACCGTTCTTGTTTCACAAGTGCTCAACAACATCTAGGGAAAAAATTTGTATGGACTCGCGATGCATCAGATTGTTATCCGTCTATTACACCTGAGATGTTTTTTTATGAGTTAAAACGAATTGGATTCCGCCAAGATACTGCTACATTATTGACACGATTATGTACTGTTCGTGGTAGCATTCCTCAAGGATCTCCTGTAAGCAATGATGCGATAAACCTCTATTTCTGGCGTATTGATCAGTTCCTTAAGTCACTTTCTGGAGCGAATGATTTATCGTATTCAAGAGTGGCTGACGATTTTGTCCTCTCAGGATATAAAAAATACTTAGGGGATAATATTTTACTTCGATTAGAGGGTATGCTGCAGCAGTTTGGGATTCAGATCAATGACAAAAAACGTAGGAAATCTGGATTTCAAAACCGGTCAAATCCTCAACTAGTTCATAGCATAAGAGTCGACTTACGGCGCGGTACCAAAATCTCGCAAGAACATAGAACCAAGATAATAGATCTTGCTAATTCATATGAAGCTGCCTGCAAGCGTGTGCAGCCTTCATCATTAGAGCCTATCGCTCACAAAAGACAGCAACTAATTGGATATCTTCATTACTCAAGACAAGCAGATTTATCGCCTATTAAGCATCTCAAATCCAAAATTCAAAACGGTGATAGAAGAGTTTCGAGAATACTCAAAAATCTGCACATTTCCGCTTTCAAAGGAAAATGGTGGTTAGTAAGTTCAAAAAGAAATGAACCCCGAAGATTGAAGTCGATTTGGATGAAGCGTTTAGAAGCAAACTGAATATATAGTAAAATTAATATGCTATTATAGAATCTGATTCATTTTACATTACCATTCCTACTTCAGATTAAATCCTCTTCACAACCCATCCCTTTTTCTTTACATCTTCACCCCCACCCGGCATCATAGTGTGAACGTCTTTTAAGAAATCACTCCTGTTCCCCTGAATGAAGTGAGGCGGCTATGCTGGTGAAGAAGTTGAAAGACAAACTGATCAAAGGCGAAACCGTGTATGGCTCGCTGTTTCAGTACTCCGTTGTGCCGGCGATGGTGGAATCGATTCCCGAAAACTCGCTCGACTTTGTGATCGTCACCCCCGAACATACGACCCTCGATCTCGCGGAGTTCCTCCCCCTGCGATATGCCCTCAACTCCAAAGGCATCGCCTGCCTGGCCCGCACGCACAGTCGCGATGCCGCCGATGTCGCCCGCGTCTGTGATACCTTTGATGGCGTGGTCGTTCCCTACGTCGAAGAATACGAACAGGCCCAGCA
>NZ_CAXAVM010000188.1:0-13192 GCF_963972345.1 uncultured Gimesia sp.
AAATTCCGTGCCGAACAGTATTGGGGCAAGCCGACAGTGGCACCCGCACGGGGGAGAGGACATTGAGTGTTTGTTATTTTTGTGGGGTTTCATCTGCTGATCAATCTGTTGGCTGGGATCAGTGGTTCTTTGCATGGTGGATTATTTTCGGGATGGGCGTGTGTGGGTCAAGAGGAGTTCAATAAAACATGTGGCGATACGGGTTGACAGAGGATCGATGTTGGGCGATGCCGGGGCGGTCCCGGGGCGAAGAGCTGCGATGTGCGACGACCCGCAGGCTACCATCACGAACCGGTGTGGTTTCAGGCAGTGCAAATCTGGAAAAAACAGGCTCATTTGCAGTGAAGAGCCAGAACAACTGGCGCGTGTTTCAGTGCACTGTAAACTGGACACGCGCGCGACTCAGTTAGGTGCTTATTTTGTTTCGACGCGGGGGGGAGTCAAGTCGAATTTATTCAGTATTTATTTTCAATGGAGTGTTGATGTACAACGGATGTGTAGCAGTTTTCAGAAGAGCACAGGAACGTGTAGTGAAGTGTGGAGAGAATATGAGATCTGAAGTTCCTTGTTTCGCAGACGTATTCTCATCAAATTTCTAAAAACGGATCGAGGTGTCAACCATTTTCAAATTACGAATGATTCAATTTTATCCTGTGTTTTTGTTTCTGCTGTTTCTGCCAATATTTACCGGATGCGGGAACCAGGGGAGTGCGGGACCTGAAATCGCAGCAGTTAAGGGCACTGTTTCACTGGACGGAGACAGCATTCCTGTGGGGGATATTATTTTTGAACCCGCCGATGGGGCAGGGCCGGCAGCAGCCGGTCAGATCCGGGAGGGCAAATTTGAACTGCAATGCCCCGTGGGGACAAAAAAAGTAATCATCTCAGCGGCGCGAAAGACAGGAAAAAAGGGAAAAGACTTTGGTGAGGATATTATGGAATCCTATATACCGGCGAAATACAACACGGAGACAGAGCTCCTGGAAAAAGTCAGCCCGGACACGGAAAACGAATTTCATTTTGCATTGAAATCCATGTAGAATGGTTGATGTCTCCGAGCTTAAAAACTGAAAGAAGAGAGGCTGTAAAGTAATGCCATTAGATTCAGGAATCACGCGTAGAAAAATGTTACGAGATGCGGTGCTGGGAAGTGCCGGGCTCTGGGTTGGCGGAAGTGTGCTGTCCGCGGAAAGCAAGTCCCCCAATGAGAAACTCAACATCGCCTGTATCGGCCTGGGGAACCAGGGGAATGCAAATCTGGGACTGGTCTCCAGTCAGAACATCGTCGGCCTGTGTGATGTCGATTCCGCGCGCACGGCGAAATATGCAGCAAAATATCCCAAAGCGAAAACCTTTGCCGATTTTCGTGTGATGCTGGATCAACTCGATCAAGCGATCGATGCCGTCGTTGTGACCACGCCGAATCATTCACATGCGACGATTGCCAATGAAGCGATGCGTCGTGGAAAACACTGCTATTGTGAAAAACCACTGGCACACTCGATCCATGAAGTTCGTGAAATGCAACGGGTCGCGAAAGAACATAAAGTGGTCACACAGATGGGGACGCAGAATCACGCGGGAGAGAATTACCGCAGAACGGTCGAACTCATCCAGTCAGGCGCGATTGGCGATGTCAAACAGGTGCATGTCTGGTTTGGAAAACCCGGTGGCTGGAGACGCTATCAGCGTGTCGTCGACCGTCCCACGAGTCCCCAGCCGATTCCCCCCACATTGAACTGGGATCTGTGGGTCGGACCTGCTCCCATGCAGAACTTTCATCCCTGCTATCATCCCCATGACTGGCACTACTGGTGGGATTTCGGCAATGGAACATTGGGAAATATGGGCTGCCACTACATGGATCTGATCTTCTGGTCCCTGAACCTGCAGTATCCCACTACAGTGGAAACAAAGGGCCCTGAGTTGCATCCTGATTCGACTCCGTTCTGGCTCGACTGTCACTGGCAGTTCCCCGCCCGGGAATCGATGCCTCCGGTAGAAGTCATCTGGTATCACGGCCGAAATACTCCGCAGGCTGTACTTGATCTGGGGGGACCTGAGTGGGCGGCCGGGATTCTGTTTGTGGGTGAATCGGGGATGCTCGCTGCCGATTACAATAAGCGGGTCTTAATGCCTGAGGAAAAATATGTCGGTTTCAAACCACCCGAAAAAACAATTCCGGATGCGATTGGCAATCATCGCATGGAATGGTATGAAGCCTGTAAAGGCAATGGGAACACGTTATGTCACTTTGATTATGCCGCGCCTCTGACCGAAACCATTCTGCTGGGAAATCTGGCTTTTCGGGCTGGTAAAAAAGTGGAATGGGATGCGGAAAACATGCAGGTCGTTAACGTTCCCGAAGCAGCAAAATACTTACAGCGCGAATATCGCTCAGGATGGATTCTCTGATCATGAAAAATCGAACACTCAAACATTTTCTGATTTACAGCTTCGCTTTACTGATGTTGATTCAATGGGGAAGCCTCGCTGTTTCTGAAGCTGGCCCCGGTTTATTCCTGGAAGTGAATGCGGGCAGACAGGCGCGGCAAAATTGTGTGGTCAGCATTCCACTGCCGGAACAGTTCAGGAATCAGAAACATCTGACCCTGTTTCGTCTGGATAATAAGCAGGAAATTCCGGTTCAGATCAGCCAGGTCGGTGAACAGCAAGAACTGGTCTGGATTGTAAAGGAGCTATTGCCTGCCGGTTCGACCAGGAAATACCAGATTTTGACCGGGGGAGCCGGGACAAAGCAGAAGGAGCAGGTCACCGTCAGCGATGACGGCGAACACTTGAATGTCAAAGTCGCTGATAAACCGGTTCTGACGTATAACCATGCGATCGTCAAAGCACCCCAGCGGGATGAGGCTTATTATGACAAAAGTGGTTACATACATCCGCTCTACACGCCTTCCGGAAAAGTGATCTCTGACGATTTCAATCCCGATCATCCGCATCAGCATGGAATCATGTTATCGTGGCGGAAAATCCTGTTTGAAGGTCGTGAGAATAATGGCTGGGATCAGAAATCACAGCTGGGGAAGGTGGAGCACAACCAGGTCAATTCGTATTCTGGTGGACCCGTTTTTGGATCATTTGCGACCACGATTGATCATATTGATCTGACCAAAAAATCCGGTCCCGTAACGATGCTCAAAGAGACCTGGCAGGTGAGGGTGTATGCACTGGAGGAAGAGTTTCTGTTCGATATCAGGTCGATCCAGAAGTGTGCTACTGACAAGCCGGTCACGATTGATAAGATCCATTATGGAGGCATGACCGTACGTGGTCACGCCGACTGGCATGGTGCGGATGCCTATAATTATCTGACCAGTGAAGGGAAAGATAAGCTGACAGGCAATCAGTCGCGCCCCGCATGGGTTGAGATGTATGGACGACTGGGGGAGGAGACAGCGGGAGTGGCGATTCTGGGTCATCCCGGAAATTTCCGGTTTCCGCAACCGGTCAGACTGCATCCGACGATGCCTTACTTCTGTTTTGCGGTCGCTTCTCTGGACCCGTTCATCATTGAACCTGGAAAGACGTTCGAGTCACGCTATCGTTTCTATGTACATGACGGCAAGCCAGATGCGGAGCGGGACCAACGGTTGTGGGAAGATTATGCACATCCGCCACAAGTGAAGATCATCTCGGCTCCTTAGACTGTGTCCGTTTTACTGTAGCGTCTCCTGAAAGAGATGGGGAGACGCTCTGGTTAAATCGGATACGCTCGAGCCTTGAAACCAGTTGATAAACGTGCATGCTGTTTATTTTGAATCGCTGTTTATTCTGAATCAGTCTCAGGTTTCTGGTCATCAGCAGGCTTCGCATCTTCCACGGCAGGTTCTGGTTTGGTGTCGGGTTGGGGGGCTTCGGGTTCGATGTTCTCAGCAGGTTCTTTTGAGGGGAGCCTGATGGATTCGATCATCTGAACGATTTCCTCTTCGTTATAGTTCTCACTTGCGATCTGTAAAAACAGGAAGGCTGCTCCCAGTTTACCAGGGAAGACTCCCGAGACCTGATGAAATTCTTTACCGCTTTTGTCAGTACCTTCAGCGAAGTTGAACTTGATTTTCTCACCATCGATGTTGAATTCCCGTTGTTCTTCTTTGGTGATATTCAGCTCTCGCTGCTGCTGGTTTTGATTTTTCATGCTTCTCTGGAATTCTTTATCCATATCTAGCATACCATCGTCGGCAATTCCCATGCTCAGTAAAAATAATTCGCCGGGCCTGGGATCATGTTCATAAATCGCCATGCGCATATTCATGACTTTCATGGTCATGGCGGCCTGCGGTTCAAAGGAGTCAGGGATCGTAATATCCGTGATTTCCTTCTGAACTTCTCTGACCCGCGCTTTATTCTGTGTAAACTCCATTCCCACCTGCTGCGCAAAATAATACAGCCCGCCACAGCACAGCAGCATGCAGATCCCACCAAAGCCGAGGAGGGCCAGCAGGACTTTCACGCCGGTACTCATTCCCGGTTTAGGCTGTGAAGAAGACTCAGGTGGAAAATCGTTATCTTCAGAATAAAAATTGTCGTCAGACATGGGAGTGATACCTTTTTGAATCTTCAGGTCGATGTAGTTTCAACTGCGGGTTGGGAAGTATGAGTGGAAAACGCCCCGCTTCCACACAGAGAGAGTCTATACAGAATGGAGTAGAGAAACGAGCGTAATCTAAAACCGGATCATAAAAAAATGAGAATTATGACCAGTCTGATTCGTCCTCAGTGGCGTTCTGGCGTTCTGCTTCACGCCATTGTTTCTGCAGTTTGCGGCGTTCCCGTTTGCTCAAACCTTTAAGCTGTTCCGGGTCGTGTGACTGATCGACACGCACGTTCTTTTTTGTCGAACCGGTCTTCTGCTGCGGAGCAGGTTTTGCGGTTTCTGGTGGGGGCTCAGCTTTTGCTGGTTCGGCAGCCTTCGTCTTTTTCGAAACGGTTTTTTTCTCCACCGCTGCTGGGGCAGGCTTCGGCTCTTTTGGGGCAGCAGGAGTTTCTGATTGATTCTGTTTCTGGGTTGCCTGTTCTTCCTGACGATCTTTCTCAGCCGCTTCCTGTTGCAGTCGGGTTGCTTCCAGCTGCTTTTTACGCTGGCCTGCTTTGGCGACTTGCTTTGCTTTTTGTCTGATGCGTCGACGACGCAGGTACTCGCCTCCAAATTTTGTGAATCGTGACGGGACCTTTTCGGGCAGATCGACAGACTGGTACAGCAGGTGATGTGTATGCAGGAGCAGACTGGTGAAGAAACACCAGTGTGCGAACATCAATAAGCCGGAACCAATTAAATAATGAAAGGCGGCTCCCGGAATCAGGTTGTCAGTGAACTGGAATGTTAAATACCCAACGTAGGAAGCGATCGCGATGATTGTCATATTCAATCCCGCACGGTCTCCGCGTAATTCAAGATAAGTCATCAAGGCGCCACTGGAACCCAGTACCAGTGTGGGCACGATCCAGGCTAACAGTTGGGTATGGGGGCCCCAGTCAAACAGGTTTAATTCAATGACGGTAGTCGACCAGACCTGGTGCAGACTGGTCGTTGTGCAGAGGGCGAATAGAAAGAGACCACAGGCCACCCATTTCCAGAGACGGTATCTGCCTGAAAAGTCATGCAGACTCTGCGTTCGTAAAGAGGCGATGAGCAGAGCCAGTTGCCCCGAAATCAACAGTAATGCGCCACTCAGAACTTGTGCAAGTGGACTGGATTTCAAAGACAGGTAACCCGCCAGGGCGGAGTCCGGCTTCGTCAATTCCGGTCGATACAGGTCAGCAGCAACGATCGCAGCCAGACACAGGAGCACGGGAAGATAATAGACAGACAGTTTCCAGCGTCGGGGGAAAATGAGAGTCCGCAACGGATACTGGCCAGCCGCGAAACGATGGGTTCGGGCGATATTCTGAGATATGGTATCCTCGTTCGAGTCTTCTAAAGACTCAGAAGATTCCGACGCCAGTCTGCGACGTCGGCGTTCATCCATGGAACGAGAGCCGGCAAATCCAGTAGACATTGATTCTCTTTGTGATCCTTCAACGAGATCTTTGTCGTCTTATTGAGAAAACGGTAGAACGGTTGAGAAATCATTTCAGAATGGGCCACGATCCTCGGGCTGCCACTCGCTGATTTTCTCATCCAGAAAAGAAAGACATTACTTTTATCGGAAGAATTTAAGCTTAGAGAAGAGAGTCGATTAGGATTTGGGGTCTGATTTAATGGTTCAGGTTGCTGTATGAGATTTATGTTTTTTTATCGCTATTGTTTGACTGACGGTCAAATGTGTCTCAGCTGCCCCATGATTCCCAGATTAAATGGCCCTGTTTTGATATGATCTGTCACTCTCAAAAAAAACACCGGAAAAGAACAGATAACCTTATGTTTATGAACGGTTTAAGAATAGTTATTGTTTATCGAGCTGGAGCAGTGCTCACCCTGTTCTGCAAAGTATATAATAAGGCTTCAAGCTACCCCAACTTCGCGTAATTCAATGGATGGAGTGTTTCTATTATGTTTGATAACTGGAAGAACCTGCTGGTTCTCAGTCTGTTTTTTTCGTCTTGTGCAGTCGGTTTCGCTGACGAGTTTCCTCAAAAGGCCATTTCCACACATGCCGGGATTGTGATCCGTCTGAAGCAGCCTGGTGAAACCCGGCAGAAATTGACTTCCATCATGAATCAGGTGGATGAATCTCTGAGCACAATTCTGCAGGGGAATCTGCGGACGTTTCTGGGACGTGCCATTTCTAACCCGACAATGGCTGGTGTCGATAATACTCGCGACATGTGTGTGGGGGTTTTTCTGAGTGAGACAAAACGCCCCGGTCTATTGTATGTGATCCCGGTGAATGATGGACCGGCGTTCGCAGCGGAGCTCAATGAGAAATATAAAAAAACTGTAATCCAGGATAAGTGGATCCTTTACAGTGAAGATCAGAGCCTCGTCGATGTGGCACTTGAGGTGACGAAAGATCCGATACTCAATTTTCAGACGCAGATGAGTGAAGAAGCAAAGGCTTTGTTTGCGTCAGGAGATATGTCTGTTTATGTCAATTCAGAAAAGCTGGTCACAGTATACCAGTCCCAACTGGAACTGGCGGGGCAGCAGCTTGAGCAGGCTTTGAATCGGATTTCGAAAACGGTAAAGACCACACCCGGTGTGAATACAAAACCGATTCTATCCCTTTATTCCACACTCGGTAAAGGGGCTTTACAGGCTGTTCAGGATTCCCATAGTTATACAACGGCACTTACAGTCGAGCAGGGAGGCATCGGGCTGGAGAGTCTGTTTGAAGTGAAATCAGACTCGCAGACTGATCAGCTGTTTCAGAAAAACCCACCTCAAAAATTTGAACAACTGGGGCAATTTCCTGCGGGGCAGCTGGCATATTTTGCAGGTGCCGGTAATACAGATGCCCTGATTACCTGGGGGATGAATTTTACGGCACAGATGTTTGATGAAACCGCTGAGAATCAGGAGGCTCGTCAGAAGTTTGACTCAATTGTGAAAGCGATTCGCAGTTTGAAGTTTGGGAGTTATTATTTCTCATTCGAATTAGGCAGACTGTCGGAAGGTGTATTGAATGCCTACACGGTTTCAGAAGTCTCTCCTTCGGCCGAAATGCGAAAATATACGCGTCAAATGATGGCCATGATGAAAAATATGTCGCTCCCCGGCGTCAAGCAGGAAATCAAGTATACTCCAGACGCTGAAAAAATCGGCGATGAAACAGTAGACCTGACTGTCATCAAACAGGAGGTTGATCTTGGCTCAGATCCACTTCAGGTTCAGAAACGTATGCTGGAAATTCTGTACGGACCTGAGGGAATCACAAACAGGATGGCTTATCCTGAGGGCAAAGTCCTGCAGGCAATGGGAGGAACGGCGTCGATGAAAAAGCTCCTGGATGCCTTGAATGCACCCGACAGCTCATCGGAGATTGCAAAAAATCAACCCGCTTTTCAGGAAGCACGAAAACAGGGGCTCAAAGAAGCCAATATTCTGGCTTTGGTCGATGTACCTGTCACAGTTGCCAGAATCCATAATGTGTTATCGGAAAGCCGTCGACAAGAGGGGCTCTTTTCTGATGAACTCCTGAAAAAGCAGGGGATTACTGCTTCGTATCTTTCTTTCAGTCTGGGAATGCGCAAACAGGCCATGGTCACAAAAACCTATCTGCCAGTTAAGACGTTGCAGGGCGGATTCAAGGTGTTTACGATCATTTCCAGTCAAAAATTCTCCCAGCAGTCTGAAAAACAGAAAAATAACTGAAAATTTGTTACAACAGGTTCAGGACTGTTTCTGGTTTCGTAAAGTGTACTGTTTTAATGAGATACGATTTTGTCAGGCTCTGATTGATGCCTTGGCGGTTGTAGAATCAGAACGGATTTTGCAAATCTTCTCTTGAAAGATTCGACAATTTACCGAAAACTGTCAAAAATACGAGAACCTTTGCCTTGCAGACTTTGTCTAGCTGGTGTGGGAGAATTCCTGATTTATGAGTTGGGGATTTTCTGTATTTATTTGTGAACGGAATTGTTCCGTTTTTTCTTTCGAGGTAGCAACCTCGTTTTTTTAGTCTCTTTCTCTGCGGTTTAACGCAGGAGGTGCACTGATGATTTTCAATAAACAGAATCGTCGTTTCGTCGTCAAAGCAATTAACAACAGCGCGTTTGTCAAAGCAGCTGTCGTGAAAGCCATCGATGTCGTCTGTGCCGCCCTCCGTCTGGATTCGTTAAGCCCTCTAAGTGGAGAACGATTGTCGGAATCCGGTGGTATGCCGGGGACCCCCCCGATGGGTTGGCATTGTTGTCAACATCAACCATCAATGCATTCGCTATATCAAAGATATACGCGGATAACGGGTACCCAGACCACTGTGACCGGAACTGCTTCGTAGGCAGCCTCCTGTTCCCTGCTTTTCAGCAGAAAATCGTTCCTCAAAGTGGTTGGTTTAACCCAAACCGGGTTGAACTGACCGTGCCATGTTCGATGGCGTGAGCAACACCTTGGGTGTCTGTCCTGCAGGCGAAAGATGCGTTCTTTTTCCTGCACTCGACTGACCCTGATGCTGTTCTGTTCTCACATCGAAACTGCATGTCATGCCCACTTTGATACTCCTTGGATAAAAGTCCTTTTTCAGGGACAGAGAAGAGATATTACAATGGAAGATCAGACCTTAATTGAATTAGTTACTGCTGCTCAGAATGGTGATCGAGAAGCTTTTGGTTCACTGGTGGTTCAGTTTGAATCCACTGTCTTTGCGATTGTCATGAAGCGATTACGGAATCATGCAGAGGCCAGCGAAGTGACACAGGATGTGTTCATCCAGGCAATGCGAAAACTGTCTCAGTTGAATGCACCGGAGCGTTTTGGTGGCTGGTTGCGGCAGATTGCCGTCCGGATGTCAATCAATCGAGCTGTGCGTCGGCCTAACGAATGCATTCAGAGCCCGGATACGATCATCGTCCTGGACGATGAACCAGAAAGTCCATTGGACAAACTGCTGGAAATTGAACGGGCTGCTGAATTGCGAGGTGGGCTGGAACAGCTGGGTGAAGTTGACCGGCAAACGCTGATCTCATTCTACTTCAAAGGTCAGTCCCTGAAGGAGATGAGCAACGAATTTGATCGCCCGATTGGAACGATCAAACGGCGACTGCACACTGCCCGAAATCGGCTGCGGGAAGCTTTGCTGGACCTGCAGTCCGTTTGAATGCTGATGACCTGTAACCTGAAAAACGCCTGTAGAGGGAAACTTCTGCAGGCGTTTTATTATTTAAGGATTGTTATTTGAGATTTCAATTGCCGTCAGGGGATCGAGATTCCCGCTTTCATCAGCAGTGAAGTCAAGGCGATCAGCGGGATGCCTGTGATTGCAGAATGATCTGTTGACTGGATCTCCTCAAACAATGTGATTCCCTGGCTTTCAAGTTTGTAGGCTCCTGCACAGTTCAGCGGTTGATCAAAGCGAACATAGCGTTCGATGGCAGATTTACTGAGCTCCCTCATTTTCAGCGTAGTCTGATTAATGTGGGTCTCTAAAAAGTCTGGTCCGAGTACCGCAATTGCTGTGATCAACAGGTGGGTTTGTCCCTGCATTGACTGTAGCTGTTCAATCGCAAGTTCTTCGGTGCCAGGCTTCCCCAAGATCCTGTTGCCGAAAGAGACCAGCTGGTCACCTCCAATGACCACAGCCTGTGGGTTCTGCTGAGCTACTGCTTTGGCTTTTTCGAGGGCCAGAACTTCAGCCAGAGTTTCCGGAGTAAATCCGGCCTGCTTGAACAGGTCCTCATCTACTTTGGGGTCACACGTCTCAAATTCCAAGCCGATTCGATTCAATTGTTGAGCGCGATAGGGAGACGTGCTGGCCAGAATGAGTTTCATGTTGCGTTCTCTCAGCGGTTATCTACTTAGCCGTTACAGCTTGAGTAGATTTAATTATTATTGGGTGCGGGATAGAAAACCTGTCGTGGGGACAGTTGATGTTCTGCCGGCTCCCATTCTGCAATTGCCACCAGTTCACCTTTGGGGCTGATGACAGCCACTTCGATATTCACCTGGGTTGCGGGAAATCGCTCAGACGCACATTGTAACTTCTGTCCCTGGCTGAGTGAGAGGAGTTCTTTTTCATCACAATGATATTGCGGCACTTGATCCACTGCGAGAATCGCCGGTTGCAAATTCCCGGTGACCTGATCGAGTGAAAGTTCCTCGTTCAGATCCAGTGCTGAATCCAGACTGAAGGGGCCGATACGGGTGCGCACCAGTGCTGTCATGATCGCACCCACTCCCAGTTGTTCGCCCAGATCGCGGCCCAGCGAACGGATATAAGTTCCGGAACCACAGACAATACGAAGTTGAAAGCGGGGAAAGGAAAAGTCCAGGAGTTCTATCTCGTAGACATCCACTTCGCGTGGCTGAATTTCAAATGACTTACCAAGCCGCGCCAGATCGTAGGCACGACGTCCATCAATATGAACTGCGGAATACTGAGGCGGGATTTGTTCGATCCTCCCCTGAAATGCGGGCAGGCATGACTCCAGTTCCTGCCGTGTTACTGTTCGACAGTCCGGAGTCTCACTGATTTCGCCTGTAATGTCATCGGTATCACTGCGTTTTCCCAGAACGAATTCACCGATATATTCTTTGGGTTGCTGCTGGACAAAGCGAATCAGGCGAGTGTTTGAACCAGTACACAGTACCAGCACCCCCGTCGCCAGGGGATCCAGGGTTCCTGCATGACCGACCCGGGCTGGCTTTACCAGCTTCTGGATCTGGTTGACCACCTGGCGGGAGGTCAGGTCTGGTGGTTTATTGATATTCAGCAGACCTGAAATCTTCAGGTCTGCGTCCGATTTTTTGGAACTCATCGGAGAATGTGCCCATTGTTTCTGGTGGGACAGCAATGAGTACGTTCTGTCTTGTAATCAGACAGAGACTCGTACTTTCTGTTGATGGTAATTTAATGCAGCACCGACAAAACCTGCGAACAGGGGATGCGGACTGACTGGTTTCGATTTAAATTCCGGATGGAACTGCACAGCCAGGTACCAGGGATGGTCTGGAATCTCAACGATTTCAACCAGGTTACCATTGGGGCTGGTACCAGTGGGAATCATGCCAGCTTCAATCATCTGTTTACGATATTCGGGATTGAATTCATAACGATGGCGATGACGCTCACTGATTGAGTCAGCACCATAGCAGGTATGTGCCTGAGAGTCCTTGGAGATGATGCAATCCTGAGATCCCAGTCGCATGGTGCCTCCCTTTTCTGTGATCTCTTTCTGCTCTTCCAGCAGGCAGATAACGGGGGCGCTGGATTCACTGTTAAATTCTGTACTGTGTGCATCGGGGAGCCCCAGTACATTGCGGGCAAACTCAATCACGGCACACTGCATTCCCAGGCAGATTCCAAAGTAAGGAACCTTGTTTTCGCGGGCATATTTGACCGTAGCAATTTTTCCTTCGATACCACGTTTGCCAAAGCCGCCTGGGACCAGAATTCCGTCTACATTAGACAGCAAAGCTTCCGCCCCCTGTCGTTCAATTTCTTCCGCTTCAATCCGTTTAAGCAGAATCCGAGTGGAATGATGGAATCCGGCATGGAACAGGGATTCATAGATCGATTTATAAGCGTCTTTGTGATCGATGTATTTACCGACCACCGCAATTGTGACTTCATGTTGCGGATTCTTGATACGGTTCAGCAGGGATCGCCAGTTAGACAGATCCAGTGGTTCTGCATCAATCTGCAGTTTTTTAACGATCAATTTATCCAGGCCATCATCGGCAAGACCCTGCGGAACTTCGTATATTGAATACTCGGTATCCACCTCTTCAATAACGGCCCCTTTTTCGACGTTACAGAATAAGGCAATTTTGTCTGCATGGTCTTTATCCATGGGGCGTTCTGTGCGGACTATCAGCACATCGGGCTGGATACCAATTTGACGAAGCAGGCCTACGCTGTGCTGCGTCGGTTTGGTTTTCATTTCCCCTGCTGCTTTGATGTAGGGGAGAAGAGTCAGATGGATGAACAGGCAATTTTCCTTGCCGATATCCAGAGGGATCTGACGAATTGCTTCCAGGAAGGGGAGGCCTTCAATGTCGCCTACTGTCCCGCCCAACTCGGTAATCACGACGTCGACATCGGAACTGTCCAGATTAAAAATGGATTCTTTAATTTCATCCGTGATATGGGGGATCACCTGTACGGTGGCTCCCAGGTACTCGCCACGACGCTCTTTTTCAATCACGCGCTGATAAATCTGACCAGTGGTATAATTTGATTTCCGTGAGAGCGGGCTGTTAGTAAATCTCTCGTAATGTCCCAGATCCAGATCGGTCTCTGATCCATCATCGAGCACATAAACTTCGCCATGCTCGTAGGGGTTCATCGTTCCTGGATCGATGTTGATATAAGGGTCGAGCTTCTGCATGCGGACTCGCAAGCCGCGCTGTTCAAGTAAAAGTCCAATGGATGCCGAAGTCAGGCCTTTACCCAGGGAACTGACGACACCGCCAGTGACAAAAATGTGTTTTGTTATGTGTTTGGTCATTTCGCGATCTGTTTCTCGAGACGTCGTGGAATAATGTTGCATGATAGGTAATTCTTCCTGAAAATGCACGCTTCAAAATCAGGAAAACCTCAGCCGGATATCGGTAAGAATAATCGAACGTCAG
>NZ_CAXAVM010000189.1:0-13149 GCF_963972345.1 uncultured Gimesia sp.
TTCGTCAGTTCAATAGAAGAGAAAGTGAATCGGCTTTTACGTAATGGGGTTGTTTTTTCGGTAGATGTGATCATAATACTGATACCTTGATTGCTGTGTCCTATGGATACAAAAACGGCTCTGAGTGTTACGAGCACTCGGAGCCGTTGTCCGTTTCTTGGGTTTCATTCTGATTCTCCAGAAAAACAATGAAAGCCTGCCCTTTGACAAACTTACGGTTTCCGAGTTTCAGCATCTTCAAACCCGCTCTACGAGCCTGCCGTAATGCCCAGTCTTTAAGACCTGTTACCCGCTTGAACTCTTCCAGTGAATAAAGTCTGTCAGGCTCAATCTGTCCTGTCGTCTTCCACTGTGTTGATGGCTGCTCTTTGGTTTTCGTCGCTGGCATGATTGCCTCCCTTGCTTTCAGTTCCAATGAATTGCCGTTGTGTTCTCGTTGAATACGGCTTGTGTTACTGAGGCAATCAAAACGAAAAAAGACCAGCCTGTGAAGACTGGTCTTGAGCTTAAATATCGGGATTGCGGGAATGCTTTTGAGATTGCCAGAATGCTGCAATCTTGCGCCGTTATTCTGGGGTAAACCGCTTTATTATCTTCTCGGCATTGATTTTGTAGGTACCAGTCAACCTGCGACTTTGCATGTACCTGACGAGATTATACACTTCAGTTTTATTGAACTGCTCACCATTCACATCATCGAATAAATTTGATTCTTTGATGTACACTTTCAATATGCGGTAGTCTGGATAACCAAACCATTCTCGCAGTTCTTTAATTCCATATGTCTCTTGATTGGAAATTTCCTGTGGAAGATCAGATCCAGGGTCAATGCAATCATAGTAGTTATTCAATACAATCGCGCGTTCCCTTCGAAGGATCGATCGAACTAATGTTGCAGCATATGGGGAGAACTCGATTTCAGATAGACGGTAGCGAATTGAATCCTCGTTCTGCTTCATAAACTCTGTCGCAGACAGATAGTCTCTGTTCCATTCACTGCTATCACTCCATGAACCGTCAAGCGAGATTCCACCTTCAGCACCTCTTAGTAAGTGTTCCCCGACCATAAGCATAAATTCCCCAACGCATGAATGTGCTGTTGGATGTAGTAATACGGTTTCTTCACCATCAATCGAGAACTGCATTTCGCAAACATTATGAGTATTACTGTCACAGGCTGAGATAATGTCTTCATACTCCCAGAAACACAAACCAGTCGGAGCCCAGAAATAGAACGCTAGGAATTTTGGAGAACCCCCGGCCAGTGACTCAATTCCATCCTCAATGAAAATGGCTTCTATAATTTCCTCTGCCAGAGTTGATTCATCAATAAATAAACCCAGAGGCGAATTCTCTGGGATTGGTATTCTGATAGGTTTCATCTGCATCATCCTTAAAAGCCCGGGCCGGTCGTCTCTGGGAATGACGGATGATTCTTCACCCCAGAGCCGACCAACGGGAGAGCTACTCCCACCCGGTAAAAATCAACTGGTCACAATAATGGTCACAACACAAGCCACCGCATGGTATTCACGGTCCATTTTATAGGCAGTCAATATGAATAACAATTTCAGAACAGTGCCTTGTATGTAGTGATTGGCCTTTGGTAGCATTTTGGGTACCCGGGTAGGTTAGCTTTCCTAAAGCATAGGTCGCAGGTTCGAACCCTGCCGGGGGTACTTTTAGACATCTCAAGGTTGTTGTTCGCGATTGGATGTAACCTGTATCCTGCTTAGCCAGAATAGCAGTGGACTGATACCACAAGCCGCAACCAGGCTTGCGGCGAAGAGTACTGGAAACCAATACGGTATCATCAGCCGGAACTGCCCGTTCGAGAGTGTGCCTGCTCCAAAGCCCAGCATTGCCTGGGTGGCTCGGTCCATTCGCTGCTGCGTGGTTTGCCATCGATAACTCTGATCCCAGGGTCCGAGATAATTGATGCCAACGTCACCAGCCGATTGTGGATGCAACGTGAGGACAATACGCCCCACGCCGGACCAGACACCGAAGGTTCTGGAGTTGAATGCCCTGCAGACGAATTCTTCACTGTATGTAAAGCTGCGCATCCATAACCCGGCAAGCAGGACGCTTACGAAAATGCAAATGATCATTCCATCGACTCTCACCTTTGTTACTGCTTTCGTGGTCGCCATTCAGATTTTCTCCTGACCCGAAACAGATCGAATTACTTCGGCTTTTACTGTCAAACTAAAATTTCCCATAGGGATCAGCCTGGAACCGCTCCAAGTCGGGATTGTAACCGTTGCGTTTTCGTGTCTAATACAAAGTAATATTACTTCACCTTTGTTATTTTCAGGAAGACGTCAGACTAAACCCGGATACAGGCTAATATGACTGACTGATCTTCTTTTCAGCCACAAACACTTGAACAATCTTATCAAAACGATTCGAATTGTCGTAATAAACATTTTCTATAATTCATAATACAAAGGGCCAGATCAGATGCTGAAGCCACTTTCCCTGTTTGCTGTCTGTTTCATCACACTCTGGTTTGTCTCGAGCGAGACGGCGCTCCAGGCGGAAGATAAAGCCAAAAGTTATTTTCTGATCGGTAATTCGCTGACCTGGGATACGGCTCCTTCCCTGCTGGATGGGGATGTGCAGTGGCACGTCGATTGTGGCAAGAGTCTGCCTTACATCATGGCGCATCCGGAAATGCCTTGTGTGAAAACGTCAACGCTCTGGCCACAGGCACTGCAGGAAAAACAGTACGACCTGATTTCCGTGCAGTCCCACTATGGTGCGACACTGGATGAAGATCTCGCCACGATTTCCAAATGGGTGGAAATGCAACCCGGGGCAACCTTTATTATTCATACCGGCTGGGCCAGAAGTGAAACGCGCGCGAAAGAATACGCCAGCAAAGAGACCTCCGGAAAAATGCAGCACAGCCCCGCTTATATCAACGCGTTACTGGCCGCTCTGCAGAAAAAGTATCCCGACCGGAAATTCAAACAGACCCACGCCATTGATCTGCTGGACCAGGTGAATGCGGATATTGAAAACAACAAAGCTCCCTTCGACGAGATCACCGACATCTACCGTGATGCGATCCACATGAAAACCGACACCGGTCGCTACCTGATGCACAACGCGATGCGGCACGCAATGGGACAACCCCGCTCAGACAAAGGGTATGAAAAAGTCGATCCCCAGGTAAAGCAGTATCTGAACCAGGTGCTGGATACACTCAAGTAGGATTCAGATCAAAAGTCGATCAAGCCGCCGCGGTCGGCAGTTCTGCGATCAGGGCCTGTTTTTCTTCGTCAGTCAGGAATGAGGCTTCGAACGAATTCCGGGCGAGTCTGATCAGATCGTGTTGTGACAGCCTGAAGGCGGTCTGAATCGCAGAGTAGTTTTCATTCACATAGCCGCCGAAGTAGGGGGGATCGTCGGAATTGACGGTTACCAGCAGGCCGGCGTCCAGCATCTGTTTCAGAGTGTGATCTTTCATGGTTTTGAAAACACGTAAACGCACATTCGAGAGCGGGCAGACCGTCAATGGAATCTGCTCGGCTGCCAGCCGTTTGACCAGGTCCGGATCTTCCATGCAGCGCACTCCATGGTCGATGCGTTCTGCATGCAGGAGATCAAGCGCTTCGGCGATGTATTCAGGCGGACCTTCTTCGCCGGCGTGACAGACCACGTGATATCCCTGCTGACGGGCCGCGTCAAAGGCCTTCACAAATTTGGAAGGGGGATGCCCGAGTTCCGAAGAATCCAGCCCCACGCCAATAAAATGATCCCGGAAAGGCGCTGCCTGCTCCAGTGTTTCCATTGCTGATTCTGCGGAAAGATGCCTGAGAAAGCTCAGGATCAGCTTTGACGAGATGCCGTATTGAGTCTGCCCGTCTTTCAATGCCGCCGTGATTCCATGGACGATGGTTCCCATTGGAATGTTCCGGGCGGTGTGGGTCTGGGGATCGAAAAATATTTCCGCATGTTTCACATTCTGTGCGGCGGCCTTTTTCAGATACGCCAGCGTGAGTTCATAAAAATCTTCCTCACTGCAGACAACACTCACCGAAGCATAATACAGGTCCAGAAACGACTGCAGGTCGCTGAAATCAAAGGCCGCCCGCATCTCTTCCACAGAGGCGAACGGCAGGCTCATCCGGTTCTTGTCCGCCAGTTGAAATGCCAGTTCGGGTTCCAGGGTGCCTTCAATGTGCAGGTGCAACTCTGCTTTAGGCAGGCGGGCGATGAACTCATCCATGGTGTCACTTCCTCAAGATAGAAATCTGCAGATGGTGCTTGCTGGCGACATGGTAGCTTGAGAACCGCGTTTGTCAACATCGGAAGCAGTCCCTCGGGCTTCGCATTCGCTGGTGACGATGTTAGGATAAATCAGCGGTAAATATCGAGTCGGTGTATTGAGAATTCTCCTGCTGTGAAATGACGAGGTGACTGCATGTTAAGAATGATTCTGTCCTGGCTGGCTGTGGTTATCGTCTGTGGTCAGGTTCCCCTTCATGCCTCTGACTGGCAGGTTGGCGTAGCGCGAATCGACATTACGCCCGCAAAAAAAATCTGGCTGGCCGGCTATGCCTCACGTACAAAACCGGCTGAAGGGACGACTCATCCCTTATGGGCCAAAGCACTCGTTTTCAAAGACGAACGTGGCAACCGGGCCGCGATTGTGACTACCGATCTGATTGGTTTGACGCGGGAACTGTCTGATGCCGTCAGTGCCCGTGTTGCCCGGGAGACGGGAATGACCCGCAAACAGATCCTGCTCAATTCCTCGCACACGCATTGTTCACCGGTTGTACGTGGCTGTGCGCCGCTGGCGTATGACTTCACTTCTGAGCAGCAGCAGGACGTCGATCACTATGCGAAAGTGCTCGAAGAGAAACTGGTGAAAGTCATTGTTTCCGCTAGCAGATCGCTGAAACCGGCACAACTGAGCTACAGCGAAGACCAGGCCTCGTTTGCGATGAACCGTCGCGGTCGCATTAATCCGGATGGTCCCGTCGATCATACCGTGCCGGTCCTCAAAATCAGCGATCCTGCAGGGAAGCTCCAGGCGATTCTGTTCGGATACGCCTGTCATAATACGACGCTGGCGTTTTTTGAATACTGTGGTGACTACGCCGGCTTTGCACAGATCGAACTGGAAAAGCAATATCCCGGCGTCACCGCGCTATTCCTGCTGGGGTGCGGGGGAGATGCCAATCCGAATCCCCGGGGGACGCGCGAACTGGCGGAGCAGCATGGTCGTTCTCTGGCCGCGGCTGTCACGCGGGCACTGGCTGAGCCTTTGAAAGCCGTTGATGGCCCGCTCACGGTGAAATTTCAGCGAACGGATTTACCATTTACGAAACCACCTTCGCGCGAGGAACTGCTGGCCCGGCAGGGTCAGGGGGACGTCTATTCCCAGCGGCTCACAAAACACCTGCTCAAGCAGCTGGATCAGCAGGGAACAATTCCGGATGCTTATCCCTTCTCAGCCCAGGTGATCGAGTTTGGCAATGATCTGACGCTGATCGGGCTCGGTGGAGAAACCGTGATTGATTATGCCATCCGACTGCACGAGGAATTATCCCCACGTCAGATCTGGGTTGCGGGCTACTGTAATGAAGTTTTTGCCTATGTACCCTCGGAACGGGTTTTGAAAGAGGGGGGCTATGAAGGGGGCGGAGCCATGAAGTACTTCGGCATTCACGGTCCCTTTCAACCTGGTGTGGAAGATCGGATTATGAAGCTGGTCCATTCTCTGCTCACACCTTGATCGCACCAGAAGTAGACACATCTGGTTTTTAACGGTGTCACCACTGACAGTAAAAATCGAAAAAATATTATTGCTGTTTCCGCTGCCTTTTTCGTAAGAAGAGTGCCGATGAAAGCGGGTTGCCTTTCTTAGACTGTGTCCAGTTTTACCGTAGCGTCTCCAGGGTCATTTGGACCGTGTTCAACAGATTGAAAGACGCTGTGGTGAAATGTGATGTGCTCCAGTATCTAAAGTAAATCCAGTCTGTCTAATCTGCACCGAACCTGCCCGTTCAGCGGTTCCCGTCGTGCATTCACGGAAACCTCGCTTGTTCTGGCATGTTTTCTAACTGGTTGACAATTAGTTACTTACAGCCTTTTATGTGTGTCCGTTTTTCGTGACGAAAATCTCAGACTTGAATATTGGTATTGTCTCAAACGATGGCGTGGGAAATAATGGTAACGCTCGAAACATGATATTAGGTCCCTGACATTCCTGTGTGGCATGCCCTGAAAATGCTCGAGTCACGTCCACACGATAATCCCACTTTTACAATTAGGTGTTGGCCATGGACGGTCCTTTAAACAACCTCAATTCAATTTTATTTGATTGAGGGAACTATCCCTGCGCCATGCGTGTCTTGTTTGATACTGAATATTCTGAACACAGTGAAAGGCTCTCGCACTTTAGAAACATTTCCCTTATCAAATTACCTCGAACTTATTGGCCGATAAATCGACAGGCAGGAATGCCACTCGTTACGCCAGGAGGAGGAGTCCCATGGAAAATGGTCGATCAATCTTAAATCAAATCTCGAGTCAGCTGAATGCGGACTCATTTCTTCAGGAACACTGGCAGGGCTCTTTCGAAGAGTACCTCGATATTGTTCGACAGGATCCCCGGGTGACGCGAACGGCGTTCCAACGTGTTTATGATATGATCATGAGCTATGGAACCTACCCGGTCGAAGGTAAAAAAGGCCTGCTCCGGTATCGCTTCTTTGACGACCCCGTAAACGACGGCAAAGATGGCATCTTCGGCCTCTCCAAACCGCTGATGGAACTGGTCAACGTGTTCAAGTCGGCTGCCCTCAAGTACGGCAGTGAACGCCGCGTACTGTTACTGCATGGACCGGTCGGCAGTTCCAAAAGTACCATCGCCCGCCTGCTGAAGCAGGGGCTCGAACGCTATTCCCGCACCGAAGAAGGTGCCCTTTACAGTTTCGGCTGGAAAGAGGAAGACGGTACGATCCTCTGGGACCCGATGAACGGTGACCCGCTGCAGCTGGTACCACTGGTAAACCGCAAGGAAATCTGCGATTACCTGAATGCCGGCCGAGATCCTGACACTGATACCGGCTACGGCGTGGAAATCTCGGGGGAAGTCTGCCCGCTCAGTCGCTTCATCTTCAATGAACGACTTGAAAAAGCGAATGGCGACTGGACTAAAGTCATGGATCAGATCGTGGTCAAACGCATTACCTTCTCGGAGCAGGATCGGATCGGCATCGGTACGTTCCAGCCCAAAGACGAGAAGAACCAGGATTCCACCGAACTGACCGGCGATATCAATTATCGTAAAATCGCCCAGTACGGCAGTGAAAGTGATCCACGTGCATTTAACTTTGATGGCGAATTTAACGTCTCCAACCGGGGACTGATCGAATTTATCGAAGTCCTCAAATTGGACGTCGCGTTTCTGTACGACCTTTTGGGGGCTTCACAGGAGCATAAAATCAAGCCGAAGAAATTCGCGCAGACCGATATCGACACCGTCATTATCGGTCACACGAACGAACCGGAATACCGTCGGCTGCAGTCCAACGAATTCATGGAAGCATTACGCGACCGTACGGTGAAAATCGATGTGCCGTACGTCACGAAGCTGAGTGAAGAAGTCAAGATTTACGAGAAGGATTACAATACCAAGCGGGTCCGTGGTAAACACATCGCCCCGCATACGCTGGAAATAGCCGCGATGTGGGCGGTCCTCACGCGTCTGGAAACCCCCAAGCATCACGGCCTGACGTTAATCCAGAAAATGAACCTGTATAACGGCAAATCCCTGCCGGGTTTTACTACGGAAAACGTGGAACAGCTGCGCAAGGAAGCCAAGTCCGAAGGTCTGTTTGGAATTTCACCCCGCTATGTGCAGGACAAAATTTCGAATGCCCTGGTGGTTAACTCGCATAGTTCCAACCTGAATCCGTTCATGTTGCTCAACGAACTGGAAGAAGGCTTGAAGCATCATTCGCTGATTGCCAACGATGATATGCGTGACCATTACCGTCAACTCATCACTGTCGTGAAGGAAGAGTATACCGATATCGTGAAGAACGAAGTTCAGCGTGCGATTGCCGCCGACGAAGAAGCACTCACGCGACTGTGTGGCAACTATCTGGATAACGTGAAGGCGTACACGCAGAAAGAACGCGTGAAAAACAAATTCACCGGCGAATATGAAGAACCGGATGAACGCCTGATGCGTTCCATTGAAGAACGAATTGATATCCCGGACACCAGGAAGGATGATTTCCGTCGTGAGATCATGAACTACATTGGTGCCCTGTCACTGGATGGTAAATCGTTCGATTACAAAACCAACGATCGTCTGCAAAAGGCCCTCGAAATGAAACTGTTCGAGGATCAGAAGGATACGATCAAGCTGACGAGTCTGGTTTCGAATGTTGTCGATTCTGAAACACAGGAAAAGATCGACATCGTCAAAGCACGGCTCATCCGAAATTATGGTTACGACGAAGAATCTGCGACAGACGTCCTGCAGTACGTTGCCAGCATTTTTGCTCGCGGCGATACCAAAAAGAACAGCGATGCCGCCTGATCCATGACTCCGTCTGTAAAGTATGACACTAAACCGGGATAAGAAGGAATTAAATGAGAGCCGACTCACTCTGATTCCCTGTTCTGAAAGGGGCTCGATACCATGGTGCGAAGAATTGATCGTGACCAGCAACGGTTCGATAAAATTATAAAAGGGAAGGTCCGCCAACAGCTCCGGAAATACATCAATCATGGTGAAATGATTGGTCGCAAAGGCCGCGAGACTGTCAGTATCCCCGTTCCCAATATCGAGATTCCCCATTTTCAGCACGGCGAAAAAGGGAGTGGCGGTGTCGGCCAGGGAGAAGGCGAAGTTGGTCAGCCCATTGGCCGCGGGAAAGGTGATGGAGACGGTCCCGGTCAGGCCGGTAATGAACGCGGGCAGCATATTCGCGAAGTCGAATTAACGCTCGAGGAACTGGCCGACATGCTTGGCGAGGCGCTGGAACTCCCGCGGATTGAACCCAAGGGGGAAGATGCCCTCACTTCAAAAAAAGACCGCTATACTTCGATCCGTCCCACTGGCCCGGATTCCCTGCGTCATTTTAAACGCACGTATAAACGGGCTCTCCGACGGATGATTGCCACCAACAATTATGATCCCCAGGATCCATTCATCGTTCCTACAAAAGATGACGAACGCTTTCGCAGTTGGAAAACGGTGACCGAGCCGCATACGAACGCCGCGGTCATCTACATGATGGATGTCTCCGGATCAATGACCGATGTGCAGAAAGAAATTGTCCGCACGGAAGCGTTCTGGATCGATACCTGGCTCAAGCGGCAGTATGACGGCATTGAACGCCGTTATATTGTGCACGATGCTGTAGCTCATGAAGTGGATGAAGATACGTTTTACCGCATTCGAGAGAGTGGCGGGACGCGTATCTCATCCGCTTACCGGGCTGCCGATCATATCATTAAACGGGATTTTCCCCCTTCATTATGGAACATCTACTGCTTCCAGTTTTCCGATGGCGACAACTGGGGCGAAGACAATTCGGACTGCATCGAAAATCTCAAACAGAATCTGTTCCCGATCTGTAATCTGTTCTGTTACGGGCAGGTACGCAGTCCCTACGGATCGGGTGATTTCATCAAAGAACTTCGCAAAGTCGAAGAGGAGTTTGGTAACCTGATTCTCTCTGAAATTGATGATAAGGAAGCGATTTACGGTTCCATCAAAACATTCCTGGGGACAGGCAAGTAAAACGAATGTGATTAACGGCAGCCAGTCAGCATCTCATTAAACAGTCAACAGCAGCTGACGGAGAAATTTATGGTAGTAACCACTTACCGACCTTTACCGAAAGAGCTGAGCGATATCCAGCAGGAGATGGAACAGCATGCGCGCGATTACGGCCTGGACTTCTTCAAAACGATCTTTGAAGTCCTGGACTATGAAGAGCTGAGCATGTTTGCCGCCTATGGCGGGTTCCCGGTTCGATATCCGCACTGGCGGTTCGGTGCACAATACGATGAGTTGATGAAAGGCTATTCGTACGGGTTGCAGAAAATCTATGAAATGGTGATCAACACCGATCCCTGTTATGCCTACCTGCTCAGTGCGAATGATATCACCGACCAGAAACTGGTGATTGCCCATGTTTATGGTCACTGTGATTTTTTCAAGAACAATGCCTGGTTTTCACAGACGAACCGGAAAATGCTGGACCAGATGGCCAATCACGCCACCCGCATGAATCGCCATATTGACAATTTTGGTTACGAGGTGGTGGAAACGTTCATTGATACCTGCCTGTCGCTGGAAAGTCTGATCGACCCGTATGCGCCGCATATCCGCAGAACGCAGAAAACGGAAACCAAAGAAGAAACAAAGAAACGGACAGACGAAGAAAGCGAAAGCACGGGGGGACGTTTTCCGGCCAAGTACTATATGGATCGTTACATCAATCCCGAAGAGGTGCTGGAGGAAGAAGCCAGCCAGAAACGTCAGAAAGCGCGGGAGCTCTCCGATCAACTCAAGTTTCCCAAAGAGCGGATGCGGGATGTTCTGTATTTTCTGATTCAATACGCACCCCTGGAAGACTGGCAGCGGGATGTCCTGACCATCATTCGCGATGAAGCCTGCTACTTCGCTCCCCAGGGACAGACCAAAATCATGAACGAAGGCTGGGCCAGTTTCTGGCACTCCACGATCATGACCCGACACGGGCTGACCGATGAAGGGCTCATCAATTACGCCGATCATCACAGCGGCACCATGGCGACCAGCCCGAATCGATTGAACCCGTATAAACTGGGAATCGAACTGCTGAAGGATATTGAAGAACGCTGGAATAAAGGTCAGTTCGGACCGGAATATGAAAACTGCACTGACATGTACCAGAAGGAACACTGGGATCAGGATCTCGGCTTAGGTCGAGAAAAAATCTTCGAAGTCAGACGGATTCATAATGATATTACCTTTATCGATACCTTTCTGACTCCCGAATTCTGTTATAAGCAGAAAATGTTTTCGTTTGCCTTTAATGATTCCAATAAAACCTATGAAATTCAGTCA
This sequence comes from uncultured Gimesia sp., assembly GCF_963972345.1. Lineage (NCBI taxonomy): Bacteria > Pseudomonadati > Planctomycetota > Planctomycetia > Planctomycetales > Planctomycetaceae > Gimesia > uncultured Gimesia sp. The sequence continues at coordinate 11,096 of NZ_CAXAVM010000189.1, forward strand.
CGGGAATTTCAACAGATCAAGCAGCAACTATTGAACAGCCTGAGCAATCATGGTCGACCTGTCATTTACGTACAGGATGCCAACTATAAAAATCGGGGAGAACTCTACCTGGAACATGAGTATCTGGGAGTGGAGCTCAAACTCGATTATGCCCAGGACACACTGGCCAACCTGCATTCGATCTGGAAACGCCCCGTGAATATCGAAACCGTCGTTGATGATCGCCCCACGATTTTGAGCTACGATGGTAAAAAACACTCTACGAACTCCAAAGAGAAAAAATAAGATCCTCGTCAGGAGGATTTCAATATGACAGTATTAAACCAACTTAATCATGAACTGATTCAACTGGTCGGCTTTCATTCTGCATCACCTCGCACCGTCACGCTGGCTGCGAAAGGCAAGATTGAAGTCATGCTCGATTTTACTTCGGTTGATACGATGAGCTGTTCGTTTCAGGAAGTCCGCGTCAATGTTCCCGCATTGACACAGGCCACATTCGACAAGCTCAAAGAGTGGGGACAGAAACTCTGTCAGCGGATTACCTACCTGCTCGAAAACATTGGCCCACTCGAATATGACGAAGATGCAGCCCAGGTTCTCATTCGATCGACTCCCCCCGATCAGAAACCGGACGGCACTCGCTTTTATGAGGTGATCCTGTCCTCTCACGCGAATGGCAACTTCAGTCTCAAACGCTTTGAATCGCAGAAAGGACAACCGGGGCGTACTCAGGTTGATCTGCAGGTCACGCATGAAGTCCTCCGGAAACTCGTGGAAGACCTGGTGAATACTGTTCCCTGAACCTGAGTCGTCATCAACATAGTGATTTCCAGTCAAACACCTTGGGTTTAAGTGACCTAAGGTGTTTTCTTTTAATAAGATAAGACTGCATTGCAAATTCGCATTTTATGCTTGACGCGGTGTGTTTTATATGTAAAATCATATTTCATGAGTAAAACACTAGAACGCACCGAATCAAGACTGTCATACCGGGTACCGGCTCTGGAGAAGGGTCTGGAGGTGCTGGAACTGCTGTCAGGGATCTCCCAGCCACTCTCTTTAACGGACATCGCAGATCGTCTGGGACGCACGAAACAGGAGCTGTTCCGGGTCATGGCGTGTCTGAATGAGCAGGGTTATCTCATACGGGATGCCAACCAGGGCTACCGCATGAGCACCAAGCTGTTTGAGTTGGGAGCCAAGCACGCCAGCACCGAAGCTCTGATTGCCCGCGCGACGCCTCACATGGAATCGCTGACTAACGAACTCAATGAATCCTGCCATCTGAACCTGGTGGTCCGCAATAAGATGCTGGTGATTGCCCGTGTCGATTGCGACGCCGACGTCTCCCTGGCGGTCCGTATCGGTGCCAGTTTCAAATTACACGAACGCAACAGCGGTCATGTTGCGCTGGCGTTTCATACAGCCGACCAGCGTCAGAAATACTGGGAACAGTCTGATCAGCCGGCTGAAAAAATCAAAAAGTGGGAAAGTGAATTTGCCGGCATCAGGCAGTCCGGTTTCCGCACGATGGAAAGTACACTGATTGTCGGCGTTCAGGATACAGCCACGCCCATACTTGGCGCGGATGGCAGGCTGCTGGCGGTTTTGTGCGTCTCCCATATTCTGCGAGTGGGTGAAGCGGACGAGAGTGCCCGCATCTCTACAGCCATGCTGGAGTGTTCGCAGGCGATTTCCAGTGAGTTTGGGCCCACCATGATCAGTCAACAGGATGCCCCTGCCCACGGCGTCAAATAAATTTAACGGGTGAATCGAACGGAGTATTCATGTTGGACCAGTTTACGCGAGATCAGGACTTTCCCAGTTTGCGGGAACGCGTCTATTTAAATACCGCTGCAGAAGGGATTCCCCCGTTATCTGTGGGGAATGCATTTCAGCAGTATTTCCAGGATAAACTGCTGGGCATGGATGGCAGAAAACTGCATGAAGCCCAGTGGGATGCCGCCAAAGATCTGCTGGCGCAGATGTATGGACTGAGCTCCGACGAAGTCAGTATCTGTTCCTGCAGTTCGGAAGCCTTCAACCTGGCT
>NZ_CAXAVM010000190.1:0-13106 GCF_963972345.1 uncultured Gimesia sp.
AGTGGATAAATGCGAGGGCAAACGAGATGTCTAACATTGCACCAAGTAGGGGGCATACTAGATCGAAACTCGCTGAGTTTGAAGTACTTAATAAACAATTACGCTCTCAGCAAATACGTCTCCAAGAAGATCTCGACTGGGAATGCTACCGTCTCTACGGCTTACTGGACGAGGACCTGACGTACCCGGTGGAAGAATCATTCGGTATTCAGTTGGGCGAACGGGCCTTTGAAATCGTGCTGGCACGGCAGATAGCCACTGGCGAAGTCCAGACGACCTGGTTCGAGCGTCACGGCAGCACGCCGATCACCGAAATTCCCGACCACTGGTCCGATGACTATAAGCAGCTCGTCCAGCGGCGGATCGAAGTCATCGAAGAGAACAAAAACATCGCCCTGATCGAACAGCCCGAATACAAACGCCGCTGGAATACGGAACCGTGGGATTCGCAGGTGGAACGGGCCTTGAAGTCGTGGCTGCTGGATCGTCTGGAAACCTACTTTGATTTCGATGGCCGGATGGCCGCGGATGCCGAGTTGAGCGAGGAAGACAAACAGAAACTGGGCGTCTCTGCACCATTGCGAGAGATCGCATTGTATTCAGTGGCGAAACTTGCCGACATCGCCCGGCAGGATTCACAGTTCATGGAAGTCGCGGAAGTCTATCGCGACGATCCGGCCTTTGATGTGGAACGCCTGGTCGAAGAACTCGTCAAAGGAGAACACGTGCCGCTGCTGCCGGTGTTACGCTATAAGCCGACCGGCCTGCGCAACCGGGCCGAGTGGGAACGAATATGGGAACTGCAGCGGCTGGAAGACAAACTGCGTGCTGGTGAACCCGTTAACCTGACCGATTACGATCTGACCGAACAACAGTGCACAGAGCTCGCCGCGTGGCAGAGCGAGACGCCCGACAAGCAGAAAGCCGACGATCGAGGACTGGACCCGATTCTGTCGATCCCAGTCCCCCCCAAATATAAGAGCAGCGATTTCCTCTCCACCGGCGGTGCGCGTTACTGGGCGCTGCGGGGTAAACTGGATGTGCCCAAAGAACGCTGGGTCAGTTTTCCGCACTGCGAAGGGCCGGACGGCGCACTGCTGCTCGCCTGGGCCGGTTACAATCATCTGCAGTTAACGCAGGCGATCAGTGCGTATTTCGTGGAAGTGCAGGAACACCTGGGGGGCCGCGACGATGTGCGTTTGATTCCGCTGCTGGCGGGGGTGATCGAACTGTTGCCCTGGCTCAAGCAGTGGCACCACGACATCGATCCCGAATTCAACCAGCGAATGGACGAAGTCTACGAAGGTTTCGTCAACGAAGAAGCCCGCGCCCTGGGCAAAACCAGCGATGAAATCAAAGCCTGGCAACCGCCGAAGAAGCCTACAAAAAAAACACGGACTAAAAACTAAAGGAGTCACAATGTATATCGAGAGTATCACACTGGAAAATATCCGCACTTTCGCTGCGGAAAAAACGATGACTTTTAATCATCCGGACATGAAATATGGTGAGGGCCATGAATTGCAGAATCCGCCGATGTACAAGAACGTCAATCTAATTTTTGGCGAGAACGCCTGTGGTAAAACGACGGTTCTGGAGGCGATTGCCCTTGCTGCGCTGGGGCCTGCGGTGAATGAATCTCGGATTGCCCCTCGACCACTTGTTCGATTCGAGCCAACCACTCGTACACCGACTTCCCGCGAGAAAAATAAAGAAGGGTCAATCCAAGCAAACTTTGCACTACAGGACAACGAAATTCTGAACTTAAGAGATGAGTCCCCTTCGAAAATTGGTTCTATTGAGCTTAAGATCACACAAAAGGGGGAACTGGAAAGTTTTGATTTTGAGAGTAGTGCTCAAATTAACTGGGAAAAAGTTTATCTCTCCGGTAATGACTCGTTCTTCGCGGTTGCTTATGGAGCAACGAGACGAGTTGACTCGTCATCAGATCGGATTCGCTCCAAAGGAAGATCAAGTAAATTTGCAAGACTTGCGCGGATCGAGAGTATTGTACAGGAAGGCTATACATTAACATCACTTCCTTCATGGTTCTCATTTTATAAGAAAGGAACCAAACGTTCCAAACAAGTTGTAGACTTAATTAACGGTGCACTTGGGCGCGGACATTTTGTATTTAAGGGGAAACAAGTCAAGGATGATTTTGTATTCTCGCTAGGTGGAATGGAGATTCCGTTTCGGAGCCTATCTGATGGTTATAAAGCGTTTCTTGGATGGGTCACTGACCTTATTTATCATCTTGACTATGCCTGTAAAAGATCAAATCTCCGTATAAATGAAGTTTCGGGAATCGTACTAGTTGATGAAGTCGATCTCCACCTGCATCCTGCCTGGCAAATGGAAGTGATTGGCCACCTGTCGAAAACCTTTCCGCGTTTGCAGTTCATTTTTACGTCTCATAGCCCACTGATTGCCGGTTCGGTGGAATGGATGAATATTAAACACCTGCGCTTGGACAATCAGCATCGGACTGCTATTGATCCCTTTGAGCAGGCAATCCATGGCCTGGATGTTGATCAGATTCTGGTTTCTGATCTGTTTGGACTGGAATCGACTCGCGCACCAGATAAACGAGACAAACTATACAAACTGCGTTTGGAAGCAAGAAAGGGAAGTAACGAGGCCGCCATGAATCTGATATCAGAGATGGCGAAAGGACTGGAGGGCAATAAATGATTCGTATAGACATTGATCGAAATGATCTCGAACAGCAGATCGAAACTCATAAACCAGGTTGGCTTACTGATGCACAGACGAAAACAGATGAGCTGGAGGCTGACACGACTCTCAAAGTCACTAGCATCTGGAGCCCCATAAAACAGGTTTTTACAGATCTCCAGTTTTCCAAGTGTGTTTTTTGTGAAAAAGAAATCGAGGACCAGCCCATTGAACAGGACGTCGAACACTTTCGACCGAAAAATAATGTAAAACGCTGGAAAGTACCCAACTGGATGGAGAATACCGAAGGTGTTCATGTCAGCCAGCCCAACTCAGGTTCTGAAGATGGGTACCGATTACTGGCTTATAAATTTCTGAATTATGCCGCTGCCTGTAAAACCTGCAATTCTACACGCAAACGAGATTACTTTCCCATTGCAGGAACAACACGAAAAAATAATTCGAAGAATCCCGCTACGATGAAAAGTGAAAAGGCATATCTGATCTATCCGATCAGTGATCTGGATGATGATCCTGAAGACTTGATAGAGTTTTTTGGTCTTTCCCCACAAGCAAAAAAGAAATCGGGGTTTGGTCGCAAACGGGCCCTGGTCACCATTGAAATGTTTCAGCTGGATGACGATGACGAGCGTGCCTATCTCTTCAAACGTCGAGCAATGTTGATCTATTTATTATTCACTGCACTGGAAAAGGTAAATAACGGCAATACGCAGCAGCAGGCGGAAGGACAAGCGGGAGTCGATTTTTTAACCTCTTCTAAATGCGAACATACCAACTGCCTGCGCTGTTTCAAAAAATTATACGACACTGATTTCCCGAAAGCAGAAATCGTTTCCCAGGAAGCATTCAAGCTGTGGACAACGGGTTCGCCATAAGTGTGAAGTTTGCCCGATTCCAATTACGATAAAGAAAACACCAATGACACTCATCAAAGAACTCATCAACATCCCGGAACAGATCCAGCAGGGGGACTTTGTGCTCCGCCTGGCGGAGGATATCAATCGTCCGGAAGTCGTCCTCGATAATTATGTCGTCACGCCGGAACTGAGTGCGTGTTTCGATTCGGCACTCTCGTTTATCGGCAGTGCCGTTCAGAACCGGACCAGCAAGGCCAGCTATCTGCACGGTAGCTTTGGTAGTGGTAAGAGCCATTTCATGGCGGTGCTGCATCTGATCCTGCAAGGCAACCCCACCGCACGCGGGATTCCCGAACTGGCGCCCATCATTAAGAAGCACAATGAGTGGCTGGCCGGCAAAACGTTTCTGCTCGTGCCTTATCACATGATTGGTGCTCACGATATGGAATCGGGTGTCCTGGGGAACTATGTCGAGTTCATGCGGCGGACCCACCCCGATGCTCCCATACCACCGGTTTATGTCTCTGCGGCCATCATCAAGGAAGCCAAAGCCGAATGGGATACGTATGGTGATGAACCGTTTTTCAAGCGGCTCAATGCAGGGCTCAGCAGCAGCGGGGGAGGTTGGGGAGAGCTGGAGGCTGCCTGGGATGCTGCCTCATTTGAAGCAGCGGCCGCTGCACAGCCGGAATCCGAATCACACCTGCGACTCGTGAGTACGTTGCTGAAAACCGTGGCGTCCTCCCATGCCGAAGTTATCAGTAATCGGGGCGGGAACTTTGTCCGTTTCGATATGGGGCTCTCGCTGATCAGCCAGCATGCGAAGGCACTCGGCTATGATGCCCTGATTCTGTTTCTGGACGAATTGATTCTCTGGCTGGCCTCGAAAGCCGCCGACCTGGCATTCGTGAAACGGGAAGCCACCAAACTCACCAGCCTGGTCGAAGCACAGTCCGCAGAACGGCCGATTCCCCTGATCAGCTTTGTCGCCAGACAACGCGATCTCCGCGAACTGGTCGGCAATCATGTGCCGGGGGCTGAGAAACTCAGTTTCAGTGATTCACTCGACTGGCAGCAGGGACGTTTCAATACCATCACTCTGGAAGACCGGAACCTGCCGGCAATCGCTGAGAAGCGGGTCTTGCGCTGCTATGATCAGTCGGCCCGTGACGAACTCGATGCGGCCTTCGAAAAGACGGCTCGCATGAAGGATAATGTCATGAGCATTCTGCTGACCCAGGAAGGGAATCAGCAGATGTTCCGACAGGTTTATCCTTTCAGTCCGGCACTGGTACAGACGCTGATCGCGGTTTCCAGTGTTCTGCAGCGGGAGCGGACCGCACTCAAGGTGATGATGCAGTTGCTCGTCGATCATCGGGATACACTGCAACTGGGCGAGATTATCCCCGTCGGTGATCTGTTCGATGTCGTCGCACACGGAGACGAAGCGTTCAGCCAGGAAATGGCAACCCACTTCAACAATGCGAAACGGCTCTACCATCAGAAACTGTTGCCCGTGATTGAGAAAGACAACGGCATTCGCCTGGAAGAAGTTGAAAAACTGCCGTACGACGATCCACGCCGGGTTCAGTTCCGCAATCATGATCGCCTGGTTAAAACTCTGCTGCTTTCGGCACTGGTCCCGGAAGTCGAATCACTCCGGGCGTTGACTGCGGAAAAACTGGCAGCCCTCAATCATGGCAGCATCAAATCCCCCATTCCGGGGAAGGAAGCTGCTGAAGTGCTGCGTCTGGTTAAGAAATGGCGCAGCTCTGTCGGCGAGATCAACATCGGCGAGGAAGTGAATCCCACGATTTCCTTGCAACTCTCCGGCGTCGATACGGCTTCGATTATCGAGCAGGCGCGGCAGACAGTCGATAATCAGGGCAACCGCATCCGGCGTGTGCGACAGATGCTCTATGAGCAACTGGGAATTGAAGGTGATGGGGAATTCGAACAGTTTCATGATTTCTGGTGGCGGAATACTAAACGCAATGCCATTGTCCTGTTCCGAAATATCCGCGAACTGCCGGCTTCGTCGCTGGAGAATAACGACACCGACTGGAAACTGATCATCGACTTTCCTTTCGATGAAGCCGGGCATGGTCCCCGCGATGACCTGAGTAAGGTTCAGGAAGTCAAGCAGTCACAACCCGAGGGAAATAAAACACTCTGCTGGATCCCTTCTTTCTTCAGTCAAGAAGCACTGGCCGACCTGGGAATTCTGGTCGCCTTGGAACATGTCCTGACCGGGGAACGATTTGGCCAGTTCACCAATCACCTTTCCCCCCAGGATCGTCAATCCGCCAAGACCATTCTGGAAAGTCAGCGGAACCAGCTGCGACAACGGGTTCAGAATCATCTGGATGCCGCTTATGGACTGGATTCGCTCCAGCCGGGTTCCATCGATCCCACATTCGAACTGGAATTGAACGAGCAGTTTGTCTCACTCCTGCCCGGCTTCGATCCCCAGGCACCGGTGGCCGCTGATCTGTCGGGAGCGATGCAGCATCTGCTCAGCCAGGCATTGCAGCACGAGTTCCCGGCAGCACCCCAGTTCGAAACAGAAGTCAAAACGGGGGCGTTGAAGAAGGTTTATGAAAATATTGCACCGGCGACGCAGACGCCGGATGGCAGAATTGAAATCGAAAAAACGCAACGGCCGGTCGTCCGTCAGATCGCCAACCCGTTAATGATTGGGGAACTGGGGCTCGACAAAACCCATTTTGTTCTGGGGCAGCACTGGAAAACTCATTTTGACCGCAAGGCTGTGGAGACCAGTAGTGGGTTCTCGGTAGGGCAACTGCGGAAATGGATTGACGATCCCCGCCCGATGGGGCTTCCCAAAGAAGCGCAGAACCTGATTATTCTGATCTATGCGGCACAGTCCAATATGACCCTGTATCTACATGGTGGTGCATTTGATGAGACGACACTCTCCAATGTGCCAGACGCCTGTGAACTGCGTAAAGTGGACCTGCCTGATAAAACAGAATGGGAAGAGGCCCTGAAACGTGCTGGCAGTATCTTTGGTATCGCGGGGCTCAAACTATTGAGTGTGGGCAACGTGCAAAAGCTGACAACCGAATGTAAAAAGAAAGCGGCTGATGTCAGGAAAGCCTGTCAGGCCTATCAGCAGGAGCTGAAACTCCGTCTGACCGAGTGGGGGATCAAACCTGATGATGCGAATCGGATGCAGACCGCCGCCGCGACCTCCTCTCTGGTAGAGAAGGTGTGTTCGACGGAGTCCGACAATCTCGTCAGCCTGCTGGCTTCCGCTCAGATCGCCACCAGTGAAACGGCAATGGGTGAATGTGTTGCCAAAGCTGCGGAACTGGAAGGGAATCTGAGCACTGCCGGCTGGCAGACCTTCGATCTGCTACGCGAGCTTCCCGAAGAGCATCGATCCGACGCGCAGCAGATCCGCAGTGAACTGGAAACAGCCCTGTTGAGCGATGAGCATGTGCTCGAACTTGCTCCCGCGTTGAAGTTGGCCCAGGCCCAGTCTCTCCGTTTAGTGAAGAAAATGGTCAAGGTCAGTCCACCACCGGTAGAAGACAAGCCTGACGTCACTCCGCCAGACATTAAACCACCCGTTAAACTGCGGAAGCAGGTTGTGGCGGAGGATGCACGACAGAATCTTTCGCTGCAGGCGGCACAGAAAGAGCTGGCGCAACTGGCGGAAAATCTCAAGCAGGATCAGTCAGTGCGGGTCAACGTCAGCTGGGTCATCGAACAGGGAGGAGACGTATGACGATCACGGCGCCTTCTTTCAGCCAGATCAAAGCGAAGGTCACTTCCATTCGGCAGAAACTGCCTCAGGCGAAGGTGATTGCGATTCATTCTTCCGGACGCTGGACCGATAAGACCGTCTGGACGGACGGAGATAACGACTATTCCATTACACAGTGTGATTCGCCGCTCTCGTTCCGCATGGCACTCCGCGAGCCGACGGATGAGCATACGACACGGGTAATCATCACAGGTCTCAAGGACCAGGACCTGGGCGATGATGTTTTACTGCGGCTGGCGAAACGCAGGCTGCTGGAGATCGATTCCTGGCAGATTGTCCGGTCACTGTTTGATGCGACCGCTGTGGACCCGCGTCTGACGCAACACCCCTGGATCGCAGAGGCATTATTGGAATTCGTTCCCGACGGCGGTTTCTCACCGGCACGAGGTGGGTTTCTGGATGCCGAGACCGCCTGGCCGCTTCTACTCAGTCACAGGCTGGGTTTCCAGGATGAGACACCCGATTTGACTTCCCTGTTACGCTGGTCCCTGAACCAGCAGTCCACAGATCGGTTTTGCGGCTGTGATCCTGAATTTCAGTCGGCGGTGATTACCTGGTTGACGGAAAAGGCAGGCTCTACAGCTGCCGTCATTCTACACTGCATCCAGCGTCTGCAGCAGGCGGATGCCGTTCCCCTGGGGTTGGCGGCCAGAGTTGTCTATCATCCCTCAGCTGCAGGTAGACTGGATAAGGCGGTTGGGAGACTGGAAGGAAAATATTTCCGTTCCAGTCAAGACGCTAACCACGCTGCCGGGCACATCCCTGATGCAGAAGACATGCAGCGCTGGAGCTCTACAGCGTCAGAAGTCATCCGCTCGATGCGGGAACAGGATTCCAAAACCTTTGAAAAAATCATCGGACGCGGCGATGCGATTCTTCAGGAAATCGGGGCGGCAGACTATGCCTGGCTTAGCGATACTTCTCGCCTCGGGTTTGACCAGCGGCTGGCACATACCGGAAATCAACTTAGTCAGCTCCTCGAATCGGAAGCCTGGGAAAATCTGGAGTCAGTACTGGATGCCTGCCGTTCTGTCCAGCGCCATGAGCAGGCCGCTCGGGAAACACGACGACTCCAGCGCGTGGAGATGGCAGTGCGCCTGGTTCGCTGGTTGAGCCATCTTGAAAAGCAACCTGCGGCGGAAACGCAGTCTTTCGATGCCGCAGCCGAATACCAGCTCCATGAGGGGGGCTTTGTCGACTGGGCCAGATTAAGCCTGCGGAGTGGCGATCCGGTTCCACAGCTTTCCACCGCCTATGCGCAACTGTTCGATCGCGTGACGCAAATCCGCCAGCAGCAGGCCAAAACGTTTGCGAAATTATTGACGGACTGGACTGCCTCCGGATCAAACAGCAAAGACGTGATTCCGGTCGAACAGGTCCTGGATCAGATTGTCGTTCCTCTGGCGGAAAACGGTCTCGTTCTGGCCATTGTCCTGGACGGGATGAGTGTCGCCGTGATGCGGGAACTACTGGCAGACCTGACGCGGCATGAATGGCTGGCCATTTCCGAACCGGGCCGGAAGTTCAACCGTCCCGGCCTGGCGACGATTCCCTCGGTAACCGAATTCTCCCGGACCAGCCTGCTGAGTGGTAAGCTGGGGCAGGGGACTCAGGACAGCGAGCGAAAACTGTTTGCAAACCACCCCGGTTTACTGGCACATTCCCGTAGTGGATCACCGCCGGTTCTGTTCCATAAGGCCGGGTTGTCTGAAAATGAAGATTCCGGACTGGCCTCTGAGGTTCGTAAAGAGATTGCCTCCACACACCGCCGCGTGGTGGGAGTAGTCATTAACGCCGTTGACGATCACCTGCTCAAAGGCGAGCAGATCGACACACTTTGGACCAGGGACGAAATCAAGGGACTGTCTTCACTGCTGCGTGAAGCACGCATCGCACGGCGCCTGGTGGTCTTGCTCAGTGATCATGGTCATGTGCTCGACTGTCATGCCCAGGGCCGCGTTTATCAGGACGAAGCTGCGGGAGGCGAGCGTTGGCGAACTGCGACCGGAGAACCGGAGCAGGATGAGATTCTGGTAGAAGGGCCGCGGGTGATTATGGCAGGCCAGAGGATAATTGTCCCCTGGAGCGAATCGGTCCGCTACGGAATGAAAAAGAATGGCTACCACGGGGGATTGACACCGCAGGAGATGGTGGCACCGATCGCGGTCCTGGCCAGCACCGACGAATTGCCTGTCGGCTGGAGTGAGCAGTCCGTCGATACTCCCAACTGGTGGGATCAATCGACAACAGTTGAAAGTGTCCCTGCGGAACCGGTACCCCGGTTGAAACCATTAGAGGAAAAACCGCGAGATACTCTGTTCCCGCTGGAAGAGGAAGAAGAAACGGTCCCCGCAACTGTCGAAACCGGGACGTCCGACTGGATCTTGCGGCTGATAAAATGCATTGTCTTTGAGGAGCAGAAACAATTCGGTGGCCGCGGCGTTCCCACGGATGAAGACTTTATCCATCTGCTCACAGCCCTGGATACCCGCGGCGGTAAATTGACCAGCGTGGCTTTGGCCCGCACTCTGGAGATTCCCGGCTTTCGCTTGCCGGGCTTTCTGGCCAAGGCCGAGCGCGTGTTGAACATCGATGGGTACGATGTTCTGCGTCGCGACGAAGCATCGGATACCATCGAATTGAACCGCAGTCTGCTGCTTACGCAGTTTGACCTTATTGAGTCGTGAACGAAAACTGAAAGCACACCATGATTAACCGCTCTGAGTTACTGTCCGATCTGCAATCGCTGCTGCGGAAACTGGAAGCCGACCTGCTGGTACGAACCAGTTCCGTGGAAGTGCCCGAGGTGGGGGAGTGGCTGCGCGCGGAGTATCAAAAAGCAAAAGACGCCGAGCGGACCGCGCTTACGTATAAACGGTGGCTGGACGACTTCATCACGCAGGTCGCTGCCGCCTGGGTGCTCAGCTGTGTGTTTGCCCGCTTTATGGAAGACAACGAGCTGATCGATCCGCCGCGACTGGCTGGTCCCGGGAAACGGCTGGAGCAGGCCCGCGATGAACACACGCTCTTTTTTCAGGATCCGGAGCACGCCAAGCTGACTGATCGAGAATATCTGCTTGATCTGTTTGAGGGACTGGCACAACTGCCCGCCGGTCAAGATCTGTTCGGTTCCCATAACCCGATGAACGCACTCCCCAACTGGCTGGGACCGGATGCCGCGGGGGAGTTGCTGCGGTTCTTCCAGAAGATCGATTCCGATACCGGCGTGCTGCTTCACGACTTCACCGATCCGGAGTGGGATACCCGTTTTCTGGGCGACCTGTATCAGGACCTGAGCGAAGCAGCCCGTAAGAAATACGCGCTGCTGCAGACGCCGGACTTCGTGGAAGAATTCATCCTCGACCGCACACTCGACCCGGCGCTCGACGAATTCGGTCTCGACGCACCCCCGGTCAAAGGCCGGGACGGCAAAGAACTGGCGCCGGCCGGCTTCCGCATGATCGACCCGGCCTGCGGCAGCGGTCACTTCTTGCTGGGCAGTTTCCCACGGATACTGGACCGCTGGCAGAAAAAGGACCCCGGCGCCAATGTCCGCGATCTGGTTCAGCGAACTTTGAATTCGATTCACGGCGTGGACATCAACCCCTTCGCGATTGCGATCGCCCGCTTCCGGCTGCTGCTGGCGGCCCTCAAAGCGTGCCACATTACCCAACTGAGTGATGCCCCCGAATTCGAACTGAACCCTGGCCTGCGGTGATTCACTTTGGCACGCGCCACTGCGAGGAACGGCGAAGGTCGCGAAGGGCCAACGCGAGTTCACAGCGCTCAGTCCCGAAGCAGAGCTCGATGATCAGCGGCACACGTATTTTGCAGAAGATTCTGAACGACTTACGAGGATTCTCCGTGAGTCCCACTATCACTGTGTCGTGGCTAATCCTCCTTATATCACACCCAAAGACCAAGCCCTCAATCAAGATTACCGAAATCGGTATTCGTCCTGTCACCGAAGGTATTCCTTGTCTGTGCCATTCATGGAGCGAATATTTCGCCTTTGCCTTCGTGGTAATGAGGTATCGGGCGCTGGGCTTTCAGGGCAGATTACTGCAAATAGCTTCATGCGTCGTGAGTTCGGAAAAAAGTTAATAGAAGAGTTTTTTGAGACGATCGACCTCACCCACGTCCTAGATATCAGTGGGGCGTACATTCCTGGACATGGAACTCCCACCGTTATACTGTTCGGTCGGAATCGGTTCCCAATTACTTCCGAAGTACGTGTCGTAATGGCAAATGGGGGAGAGCCAGAGACGCCAGACGATCCCGCCAAAGGAGTCGTGTGGACGGCTGTGACGGAGCAAGTTGACCAGACAGGAACAAATACGGAATTTGCCACTACGGCAGATTTGTTACGGTCGAAGCTGCAAAAGCACCCATGGTCAATTGGTGGTGGCGGAGCCACCGACTTGAAAGAACGTATTGATGATGCAGCTTCAGGTTCTCTGTCGAACATAATCGACGACATAGGTCGTTCGACTCACGTTGGCGAGGACGATGTGTATTTTCTTCCTCCCGACACAGCTCGACGCATTCATCTACGAGACTTTGTCGTCCCATTCGTTACCGGAGATTCGGTTCGCGACTATTCACTCGATGCAGACTTAGTGAGTGTGTTTCCTTATCATAAAAGCTCTGGTGAGCCGTTGGAGCAGATTCCCCTGGATATGCAGCGACATTTTTGGATGTTTAGAGTGCCGCTCCGTCATCGCAAAGACTTTGGTCAAACAGTCGAAGAGCGTGGTTTAAGATGGTTTGACCACACAATGTTTTTTCCGTCTCGGTATCGGACTACGCCGTATTTAGCATCACCGAATATTGCAAGCCATCTACATTTTGTTCCATCAAGTATACCGTCGCTGTTCAATATGACCGCTCCGGTCGTCATATTACAGTCCGATTCGCCGGAAGGTTCGTTTGAGCAATTATTGGCATACTGTAACAGTTCTATTGTGTGTTTCTGGATGAAGCAGATCGCACATCAAAAGCAGCTTACCGGTGGCGACGGTGTTCGGGTTGAATCGCTTTCCAAGGTGCCATTTCAGTATTCCACCACGCAGATAAAGAAGATTCCAATTCCTGCATCTGATGATGAAAGCAAGGAATCGTTATGGAAGCGTCTTTCTGATCTCGGGAAACGATTGTGTTTTCACATAGCTGAATTAGAAGAAATCTCGCCCCACAAGATTATTCAGTCGTCTTTCGTTACGGAGAATAACCTTGGCCATCTGATCAAAGCTGTCCATAAGAAACGACTAGACGCTCATCGTCACCTCGTTGCTATCCAAGAAGAGGTAGACTTTACCAGTTACTGCTTGTTCGGCCTCTGCGACGAGACTGTGCTTCTTGATCCATTTCCAGAGAATCTTTGTGTCGATGAAGGCGAGCGACCGTTTTGTATCAATAATCAAACTAACGAGGATGGCTTTGTTGTACCTAAAGACATACCGACGCATTGGCCTGAGTCTATAAAAACAGTGTGGAGACGGCGGATTGAGTGTATTGGCCAAAGTACGGAGCTGGGGATTCTCGAAGATTCGATGTACAAACGGCGTTGGGTGGGTCGCCAAGGATTGTTTAATCATCGCCGACACGCAGATGATCTACGAGTGGGCTTAGGGAAGTGGCTGCTGGATCGGCTGGAAAGCTACTTCGATTTCGACGGCCGAATGTCAGCGGATGCCGAGTTGTCCGAGGAAGACAAACAGAAACTGGGCGTCTCTGCACCATTGCGAGAGATCGCATTG
>NZ_CAXAVM010000191.1:0-13045 GCF_963972345.1 uncultured Gimesia sp.
GGCTGACAACACAGCGTTCGATCATTATTTCTGCAGCAGGGCCCATGGCTGGATTCGCGCTGTATGGAACCATCTTTCTCTTCAGATATTTCACAGTTCGCTATGGTGTCTGGGACGGATTCAGTGAACAGGCCCGTTTTTATATTGGGATGGCCTTTCACGACCTGCTGTTCATTAATCTGATCTGGGGACTGATCAATCTTGCGCCGGTACTCCCGCTGGATGGCGGTCATATCTGCGAAGATATCTGTAGAACCGTCAAGCGCTCACGCGGCGATGTGCTGGCGATACAGATTTCGATGGTCGTAGCTGGAGGCCTGGCAGCTTATTTCTTTATGCACCAGCAGCGCTATGCCGGCATCATGTTCGCGCTGTTTGCATTCTTTAACTTTCAGGCCTACCAGCAGCGTAACAATACCTGGTAAAACTCCCTGGTCCTGCCGGCAGGTTCAGAACCCCAGTCCATCGCCGTTCAGTTCAGACGTCTTTACGGTGCCATCAGTGATGTTGAACATGCCCGGATAAGAGCGTTTCCATTTTTTGTTCGGACCGGGACAGTACTGACGGCCATTCCCTTCAATTGCAGCAATCGTGGGAATGCGTGCTGCCAGGCTGGCTGAATGCAGGAACGAATAACCGCAGCAGGTCAGGTCCTGTACGCAGAGGAACATGCCAAACTTCTGAGCGGCAGCACCCAGGAACAGCGATTCGGTCTGGCCTTTGCAGGCTTTCAATGCCACGCCCGAGTAACCCAGATCACGACTGAGCAGCAGCGATTCATAATCCACCAGCGATTCATCAATCACCACGGGTTTGATTTTGGCAGCCTCGTGCATTTTATTTTCAGGGTTGGCTTTCAGATCGCGGTTGGTGGGCTGTTCGATGTACTGCACGCGATCGAAGGCAGCCGGAGTCTGCTCGCGGATTTTGTTGAGAAATTCCAGAACATAATCGACGTTTTCACATTTCTCATTGAAATCGAGGGAATAGACCCACTTATCCTGTCCACGTTCACTCTGTACTTTGACGGCTTCATTCTCGACAGCCATTACGCGGCTGATATCCCAGTCCATGTTATCGCCGGACAATTTGATTTTCAGATGTGTCAGGCCGTCGGCTTTGATCCACTCACCCAGTGTCTCAGGCAGGCCATCGTCGACACGTTCGGTGATGTCTGCTTCGGTAATCGGGTCTAAGGCACCGACCAGGTGATACAGCGGCAGAGTCGGTTTGGGATCACGCAGCGTGTACTGATCCAGGTACTCCCCTTTAAACTGATCGTCCAGGTACTCAGTCAGATCGTGGATCATGAATTCGGAAGACAGACCGTTGTAGCTGTTAATATGGTTCGCACGCCCGAAGCCATCATGGATTGCGGCATCCAGGGGGCTGGAAGCCACCAGTTGTGCCAGTTCGGGAATTTCCTCTGCCAGGCCGAGACGCTTGGAAAGCTTCTTCGCCATGAAATGATATTCAGCCGAGATGTGGTACATCAGGTCGATGGGGTGCGCGATTTCCGGACAGATGTCAGCGATCTCGACCGCCTCTTTCAGGAATTCGATCATCGCTTTCAGCGAGTCTTCCGGGCTGACGACTGAAGAGGGCCAGGCCCAGATGTTACCCGCCGGCATGCTGCCGATCCCGATACCCTGTTTTCCATTGCGTGTTTCAACGATGACTTCCACATTCAACAGAACACTGCTGTCCATCACCCGGCCACCAAATTTGAGCGGGGTCCGGAAGGGGACTTCTTCAGTTGAAAATTTTGCCTCAACGATTTTGATATCTGTTGACTTGGGCATCGGTCTGAATTTATTCCTTCATGTTACGTGAGATAGCAGACGAAACGATCATCTGTGATTTATTATGTCGTCCTGGCGAACGACAGTTCTAAACTGGATTTTATAACCATTGAGTTCAATCTTCAAGAAACGAACCTGATACATTCCCGCTTGAGAAAAAACCTGAAAAAAACAGTTTTTCCGATTCCTTTCCAGGCCAGAGCATGTTACAGGCTTCCTGCCTGCTCAACTCGGGGGGCCGCTCTGGTTGAATCAGCCGTTGCCAGCGGAGAATCTGATCTGCCAGTGAAGCCAGGCATGTTTCATGGTCGTCGCCGGTCCCATATACCGTGCAGACAGGAGTACCCGCCGGAATTCTGGTTCCCGGATCGGGAATGTCAGCGATCGCGGGAGTCTGCCACCCGGTCTGTTCCAGAGGCAGGTCAGGGGCATTCAGATCGGCTGGTGCATACAAAATTCCTTTAGAAACAGGGGAGATCTGCTGTTTTTCGCAGATTTTGAGTATCCGAATCAGTTCAGCGGCTGAGGATTCAGGTGGAACTGATGAAACGCTATTGGAACGGCAGGCAGCAAGATGCCAATGCAGCAGCGGCAGGCGATACTGCAACTCAAAGAGTTCGGTCAATGCCGTGTAGCGGGGATTGACTTCAGTCAGCCATAACCCCGGTTCCCGGTCAGGATTCCAGATCAGATCGCAGCCAAACAGGCCTCTCAGCCGGCAGCCGCGCGCGACATTCTGTCCCAGTTCTTTCAGGGGGGAACGCCATATCAAAGGCACGGGAGAGACTGTCATTCCGCCACAAAACTGAAAAGGGGGCGCATGCAATACCCGGTTTCCTGTCAATTGCATTGCAGTACCCACCAGAACACAGCGGTCTGCGAAGGCGATAAACAGGGCAGACACGGGAATTCCTGGCTGAAACTGCTGCAGATAGTATTGATCCACCCGGGCTGGATCAGTGGTGCCGTTCTCAGTAAAGCAGATTCTCTGGCCGGCGGCACTCAGCCGGGGTTTGCGCAACCAGCGTTCCCGGGATGAAGTGGGGGCATCGGCAGGCAGACAGGGTGAGACGGGAATCGACTGCCGGGCGAGCAGTTCCTGCAGAAAAAAGGGATCACGCACCTTTTTTAAAGCATCCCCGGCGTTCCCCTGCAGAGTATGACGTTGATTGATTGAGTTGATCCATTCCGGTCGGTTTTCCACTGCACCCGTATAGATCCAGTCGAGTGGTTCCCGTTTCAGAACCGCTTCCAGCCAGGACTGGCCCTCATCAATTTTGAAGAGGACGTCAGTCAACGCGCGTAGATCGCGGTCGGCAAACTGATCTGCACAGACAGGCTGCAGGCCGGCACGGATGGCAGAACAGGCGGCGGCCCGCGTACTGGCGCCGACGATCAGTAAGGAAGCTGGTCCAGGAATTTTCACAGATTTTTTCCAGGCATCTGACAGAGTATCAAAGGGATGAGGTGACAATTTTATGAGGATTTACAGTGATTACCAGCGGTTTACTGGCAATCCGCTTCTTAAATTGTTATTACTGGTTAGAGGCTACGAATGATCCAAGGCGAAGCAGACCCAGCCGTTTGTTTCGCCGTCCCTTCAGGACTGCGGTATTCGTGATCCGTTTTTAATTGTGCTAACAGCATAACTATGTGAACCTGATAAGAAATGGAGAACGAAGAATGTCAATGTTTGTCGGTGAGTCACTTGTAGGTGAAGGTAATGAAGTTGCTCATATCGATTTGTTGATTGGTGACAAAACCGGTCCCGTCGGTGCAGCTTTCGCAAACGCTCTGTCCAGCCAGAAAATGGGTCACAGTAACCTGCTGGCTGTGTTATCACCAAACCTCGCAGTCAAGCCCGCCACCGTGATGGTAACCAAAGTCACCATCAAAGGTGCAAAACAGGCCGTGCAGATGTTTGGCCCCGCTCAATACGCTGTCGCCAAAGCAGTTGCAGACAGCGTTGAAGCTGGTGTCATTCCTAAAGATCAATGCGAAGATCTCGTGATCGTCTGTGGTGTCTTTATCCACTGGGAAGCGGATGATGATAAGAAAATCTTCGATTACAATTACGAAGCCACCAAGGAAGCTATTGCCCGTGCAATGAAGAATGAGCCTTCTGTTGATGAAATGATCGCCAAGAAGAGTGAAGCAACTCACCCCTTCTACGCTGGCTGATCCAGACAGTAGGGCTGGCGGAATCGAATACATACCCCTGTTCTTCTGGAGCAGGGGTATTTCGTTTGGCTGTTTTCAGATTTGATGATTGTCGAGATCTCTCATGAAAAAAATACTGATTCAACTTGATACCGATCCGCATGCCAGCTCGTTTGATCGCGTCGTTGCCATTGATGCCGGCGTTGATGAGTTAATGAGCTACAGTGATGTGACTCCCGTGAATGTTGAGTCCCTGGTCCATGGTGCCATGTTCACACGCGGTCCCAAAGAGTTAAAGAATACCGCACTTTTTGTTGGGGGCAGCGAAGTCCATTCCGGCGAAACTCTGTTTCATAAAATACAGGACACGTTCTTCGGTCCCATGCGGGTTTCCGTCATGATGGACTCGAATGGCTCCAACACAACGGCGGCAGCCGCCGTTCTGGCAGCGGGAAAACATCTCGATTTCTCCGACACAACCGCCCTCGTACTGGGTGGCACCGGTCCCGTAGGTCAACGGGCCGCTCAACTGCTGGCAAAACGGGGCGCGAAAGTGATTCTCGCTTCTCGCTCTGCAGATCGGGCTCAGGCGGCCTGTGAGGCGATTGCCCAGATTGTGGAAAATGCGGATTTGACTCCGCTGGCGCTCAAAGATCACAAACAGATCGAAGCTGCCAACAAGTCTACCAGTCTCATCATTTCTGCCGGCGCTGCGGGTGTGAAACTGTTGCCGTCCGCCTGCTGGAAACCGATGAAACAGCTTAAGGTGGTCATCGATCTCAACGCGGTTCCACCTGCCGGAATTGAAGAAGTCGATGTCATGGATAAGGCCACCGACCGGGACGGGATCCTCTGTTACGGAGCGATCGGCGTAGGCGGGACGAAAATGAAAATCCACAAAGCCGCCATCCAGAAACTGTTTGAAACCAACGACCTGTTGCTCGATACGGAAGAAATCTATCAGATTGGTGTCGATTTACAGTCCTGATTCATGCGGACGAATTACGCTGTCATTCCAGGTTCATGTTGCTTTTACTGTGCGGGAACCGCTAGAATAATACTTCCCGGATCAATCCCTCCTGGCTGAAACTGGTGTTTCTCCAGACGTTCCATCCCGATGGCTGTGAATCCAGATGAACCAGAATCTGAATGATGCCGACATCATGAAACGCGTTTGTGCAGGCGACTTTCTCCTGTTCGACGAACTGGTATTGCGCTACCGGGAACGGCTTTTGAGATTTGCCTGGAGCAAGTACGGCAGACAGGTCGCAGCCGAAGATCTGGTGCAGGAGGCGTTTCTGGCAGCCTTTGCAGCCCGGGAAACCTATAACCCGACCTTTGCGTTTTCGACATGGCTCTGGACGATTTTTCTCAACCTGTGTCGGCGACATTATAAACAACAGATTCGTCAACCGCGTGAAATGGTACGCTCTTCTTTCAGTGCCTCTGAAGATACGGTGATCCCGGAACCCAGTTCCTCAGAAACTCCTCTGCAGGCGGTGTTGAAAACAGAACAGTTTGAACTGCTGACAATGTATCTCGCAGAATTGCCTGAAGTGCAGGCTGATACGCTGCGGTTACGTTTTTTCGGCGGTATGAAATTTACGGAAATCGCGTTAACAATGGACTGCAGTTTATCGGCAGCAAAAATACGAGTGAAAAACGGGTTGCTTCAACTGGCTCATCGTTTTTCTGAAGATACGGCTTCGGAAGGAGATGTCTCATGAATTGTGACGAAGCGTTTGATCTGATTACCCATCCCACAGACCATCAGTGTGAAGAACTGCAATGGCATCTGCAATTGTGTCCACGTTGTCGGCAGATGCAGGAAACACTGGCGCCTGCGCTGAGTTCATTCCACCAGCTTCTGGACGCATCTTCAGAAGTCGACGAGCACGCGAATCACTATTCCGATCTGCAGCAGTCAACAGACCATGAAGAACTGCCCGCTTTTCCGGCTGCCGGTAAACCGTTTCTCTCAGCCGAAACCGTACGGATGGCAGAACAGGCAGCCACGCGCCTGAGTGCAGAAACTGACATGAACCGGAAGGCAAACAGCCCGGCGCCGCTCAAGTCCAGTCACAAACGTCTGATGAACGCCGCCCTGATTCTCATGGCCGGAGTTCTCATGGGCTGGGGGATCTCTCTGGAGGTTCCGGAGAGTTCGGTACCCGGCGCGGCCAGCGCGCCTGAGGGAAAACAGTCCTGTGTCTGGATTGCACAGCGGGATGAGATTTCCCGCCCCGCTGTCCGAATGGATAAATCGTCGGTCAACAGTGTGGTCCTGTCTTGCGTGGCCTGCCACCTGCAGTCGACTGCCGAATAATTCTGCCTGCCTTCCCGCGTGCTTTCAGAGTGCCCTGCGCGTAGATTTTACCGAAAAACAGCTTAAAAACAGCCTGTATTTGTAAGACTTACAAGCGGCAATCCTGGGCAGAGCACTTTTTTCAAACGATCTCAGTAAATCTGAATGTCACTGAAAAACTCATCTTGCGGCTGTTTTGTATTTCCGTTATTTCTACGCAACCCACAATTAACCTGAGGGCAACTTTCCTGTCTAACACTCCCTTTTCTCAAATCCTCTCTGAGATCACAGGGCCTGAAACAACGTGAATTCCATCCTGTCACAATTGAGTGAACCTCATATCTTTTCTCGTAAATATTACAATTGGATTCGACATGATAAGAGGTGTCTTGTCTGACACCAGATGCGGAAACGCATTTCGATTGGCTCTAAGCCTGATCCTGGTACAGCTTACATTGTTCGGAGACTGCTTCAACGGAATCGTTCCGCTGATTGACTCAGCCTGCGCTCAGGAAGCAGCGAAAAAATCAATCTCGTTGGACGATCCGATTTTCGATATCCAGGTGGAAGGAAATCACTCGATTCCGGCCCTGGCAATATTACAGAAAACAAAAATTCAACGCGGTCGTCCTGCGACCCGCGACCAGGTTCTGGAAGATGTTCGACTGCTGTTTGCGACCCGCTGGTTTTCGAGTGTGCAACCCGTCTATCGCAAAACCGATCAGGGGCTGATACTCGTTTTTAAAGTCAAAGAGCGACCAATCGTGGAGAAGGTCGAATTTCGTGGTAATAAAAAAGTGAAAACCAAGCGACTGGAAGCAACCACCGGATTAAAAGTCGGTTCTCCATTCGATATCTCTGCCAACCAGGAATCGGTTCAGCGGATCAAGCAACTGTATGTCGAACGTGGTTACCGCTTTGCCGAAATCAAACTGTTGAAAGGGGACAACCCCGATGACCGCCAGGTGATCTTTGAGATCAATGAAGGTCCCAAAGTCATCGTCACGGGAATCAAGTTCAGCGGTAATAAATTCGTCAGTGATGGTGTCTTGAAAACCAAACTTCTCACCAAAAAAGCACCGCTGGGTTTAAGCGTCTTCGGGGGGAAATTTGATCCTTCCACCGTGGAAGATGATCTGATTTCATTGAAGCAGTATTACAACAGTCTTGGCTTCTTCGATGTGAAAATCGACGAGAAAAT
The DNA here is from genome assembly GCF_963972345.1 of uncultured Gimesia sp. Lineage (NCBI taxonomy): Bacteria > Pseudomonadati > Planctomycetota > Planctomycetia > Planctomycetales > Planctomycetaceae > Gimesia > uncultured Gimesia sp. The sequence goes on from NZ_CAXAVM010000191.1 coordinate 7,469, forward strand.
CGGCTTTAATAAAGATCGATCCCATGTACAGATTGAGTATTCGGTCAACGAAGGAAAACGATACAAAATCCGGGACATCCTGATCGAGGGAAACCGCATCTTTTCTGAAGAAGAAATTCGAGATAAGATCAAACTGGCATCCGGTGAGTATTTTAACAGCCGCACACTTTCAACCGACGTTGAGACGTTGACGGACAAATATGGAGAACTCGGACACCTGTTCGCCAAAGTCAACCCCGTACCCCGTTTTCTCGAAGCACCGGGTGAGGTCGATCTCGTTTATCAGATCAGCGAAGACAAGCCCTATCGCATCCGCAAAATTACAGCACATATTTCGGGGGATAACCCCCGTACGAAAAGTTCCGTCTTGACCAATCCGATGCTGGTCGCACCCGGCGATCGGGCGAACCAGCGACTGATCGCCAAGAGTAAGCGGCGGATCGAAGGCAACAAAGTCTTTCAGTCCGGACCACAAGATGGACCTCGAATTAACGTAACCCGCGTTGATCCCCAGCAGGAACTGGCAGCGATCCGTCGGGATGATGTCGTACGTGGTCAGAATTACGAACTTGATCAGAAATTCGATCAGGGTGTCATCTACGATGATGGCCCTGTCAACGAACAGAAACGCACCCAGGAAATCTTCCGCGGTCAGAATTATGACAACGGCATTCCCGAACCCTTGAATCCCCTGTTCGGCAACAGTCCGCTCGGTGATCCGATGGGAACCGAGTTTCCTCAGCAGCAGCCGGGTTGGGTTGACCTGGATGTGTATGCTTCCGAAAGTCGAACCGGTCGTCTGATGTTCGGCGTAGGTGTGAACAGTGACGCCGGCGTCGTCGGTTCAGTCGTGTTACAGGAAGAAAACTTTGATATTCTCAGACCTCCCCGCAGCTTCGAAGACATCATGGATGGAACCGCCTGGCGCGGTGGCGGACAGCGGTTCCGTGCAGAAGCCGTCCCCGGAGATCAGGTCAGTCGTTATCTGGTGAACTGGACAGACCCCTATTTCCTCGATACCAACTTCAGTCTGGGAGTCAGTGGATTTTACTTCACCCGATTCTATACCGACTGGAACGAAGAACGTGTCGGGACCCGACTCAGTCTGGGACGTCAGTTAACCCAGGAGTGGTCGATCAACGGTCAATACCGTCTGGAAAATGTGGACCTGACAAACCCCCGCACACCGACGCCGCCCATCGTACAAGAGTCTGTCGGGAATAACCTGCTGAATACTTTCCGTCTGTCGGCCACACATGATACGCGCGATGCGGCATTCCTGCCTGCAGAAGGACATATTCTGGAATTTGCGGCTGAACAGGCCGTCGGTGAATATGATTACAGTCGCCTGGAAACAAACGCCAGTCAGTACTTCACAATCTACAAACGACCCGACGGGGGTGGACGCCACATCCTGTCGTTGAGTGCCTCTCTGGGTTGGACGGATACTGATACCCCCGTTTTCGAACGCTACTATGCCGGTGGTTTCCAGACTTTCCGCGGTTTCGAATTCCGTGGTGTGACACCCCGTCAGAATGGCGTCGCCGTCGGTGGTCGCTGGAGCTTCCTGGGTAGTGCTCAGTACATGGTGCCGATTACCGCTGACGAGATGATTCAGATGGTCTTCTTCAGTGACTTCGGTACCGTGGAAGAAGATGTCTCTCTGGATCAGTTCCGTGTCGCCGTGGGTGCCGGTCTGCGATTAACGGTTCCTGCAATGGGCCCTGTGCCTGTTGCTCTCGACTTCTCAGTGCCTCTGGCCAAGGAAACGTTCGACCAGACACAGGTCTTCAGTTTCTATGTCGGGTTTACCCGCTGACAGTCTGAGAGATCGACTGTGTAACCGATCTGCTGCCGGAATCGATTTTCAGAGCCGGCGCTGGTTTCCAACCACCTGATTTCAGCCTATGATACAGGCTCGTTATCGTGAACTTGAAATTCATCAGGAAGCCGCAGGCATGATTCTGGAAGGAATTGTTACCAGCCAAAATGAATCGGGAGAACTGAATATTGCTCCCATGGGACCGCAGGTCGATCAGGCGATGTCACAGTTGGTGCTGCGCCCCTTTCAGACATCTCGTACTTTCAGCAATCTGAAAGAAACCCGCTGTGGTGTTTTTCACGTGGTGGATGATGTCTTACTGCTGGCCAAAACCGCAATCGGAACGCTACAGGAAACTCCGGAAACATTTCCGGCAGAGAAAATCACCGGCCGCGTACTGGCTTCAGCCTGTCGCTGGTATGAATTTCAGATTGCGACCATCGATGAATCTGATGCCCGCACGGTCATGCAGGCGATAGTAATCCACCAGGGCCGCATTCGCGATTATTTCGGGCTGAACCGTGCGAAACATGCCGTTCTGGAAGCAGCCATTCTTGCCACCCGCACTCATATCATCGAACAGAGTGAGCTGCTGGCGCAGTACCAGGCGCTTGCGGAAATTGTCAGAAAAACAGCGGGCCCGGATGAACAGACAGCGTTCCGTTTACTGGAAGAATTCATTTCAAAAGCGTATGCTGAAGCACAGTCCTGAAACCACTGTTTCTTAAACCAATTCTCTCAGTCTGAAACTGAATCTGTCATGGCGCGTGAAGTGATCATCACGACGGGAAGTCGTCTGCATTGGGGGTTGCTCGCTCTTGCGCCCCAGGTAGGACGCGAGTTTGGTGGCATTGGCCTCATGGTCGAGGAACCGCAACTGCAGCTCTCTGTCACACGTTCAACTGATACCGTGGATCATGTGACAGGCAGTCCAGGAAGTATCGCAAAAATCAGAGAAGCACTCTCTGCAATCCGGACTGCACGGCCCGACTGGTATTCCAACCGATTTTATAAACTGGAGCTGCGAGCAGAAATTCCCCGGCACTGCGGCTTCGGTTCCGGGACCCAGCTAAGCCTGGCTGTTGCACAGGCGCTCGCTTCACAGGCGGACGAATCCTCTTTGACATCCGTAGAACTGGCCGCGCGGGTCCAGCGCGGGGCCCGCTCCGCATTAGGCATTCATGGATTCACAGCGGGTGGTTTTCTGGTCGAAGGGGGCAAGCAGTCATCCGATGAGATCAGTCCGCTGGTCGTTCGTTCGGATTTTCCTGAAGACTGGCAGATACTCCTGATCACCCCTGCCAATCGTGCAGGAATCTCTGGATACGTGGAAGCAGATGCCATTCAGCAGTTAGGGCCCATGCCCACAGCCACTACGGAAAAGCTCTGTCGGCTGGCGTTGATGCAGCTGGCACCCGCTGTCCAGACCCGTAATTTCGAAGAATTTACGACGGGACTGACCGAATTTGGTCATATTGTCGGCGAATTTTTCGAGCCCGCTCAAGGGGGCATCTTTGCCGATCCCCGGATGGCAGAACTGGAAAAGAAGCTGCTTTCCCATGGAATCCGGGGAATGGCACAAACTTCCTGGGGGCCGACATTGTCCCTTATCTGCCAGGATGTTGAAATGGTGACAAGTCTAGTCACCAAATATGGTTACGGTGAATTCTGTGAGATAAGAGCAACCCGTCCCCTGAACGAAGGGGCGGGCATACAGATCAAGCAGATCTGATGAACTTTGGGTATTGCAGCAGAAGTTCCAGAAACAGGCTGAATTCCAGAGAGGAATTCTTCGACTATAGTTGAAGGCTGTTATAATAGGGGAACCCCGATTAAGTCGAAACACTCTGAAAAGAAGTGAGAAATATACGCAATGAGTTCCAGACAAAAACAATCGGAAGTTTCACGACGTGATTTCCTGCGAGTCGGCAGTCTGAGCTTTGTCGGTCTGTCGATGGCGGAACGCGCCGCCCTGGCGGCCACACAGCGTGACCGTTCCCGCAAAAACTGTATTTTCATCATGCTGACCGGCGGTGCCAGTCAGTTGGAAACTTTTGATCCCAAGCCGGAAGCCCCCTCCGAAATCCGGGGGCCACTCAAAGCGATTTCGACTACCGTTCCCGGTCTTTTTCTAAGTGAAGCATTTCCTCAGTTAGCACAGAGAACAGGTCAGTTTTCTCTCATCCGTTCCCTGTATCACGACGCCGCACCGATTCACGAAACGGGTCACCAGCTGCTTATGACGGGAAGACTGTCCCGCGGCACATTGAATTATCCCTGCTTCGGTTCTGTCGTCGCTCGCCAGTGGGGACCCCGCGGGGATGCACCCCCTTTTGTGGTCTTGCCGCGACAGGTGACGTCACTGGGAGTAAATACTTATCGCGGTCAACAGGCAGCCTTCCTGGGAGAAGACTTCGAACCGGCGACTGCTGTAGGCGCGTCTTCTTCAGCTGAATTTGAAATCGAAATTACGGGAGAGTCCAAGGCGATCCAACAGCAGTACGGTAAGCACCGCTTTGGGCAACTGTTACTGCAGGCCCGTCAACTGGTAGAACGGGGCACACGGTGTGTGGTCGTCAATCTGTTTGATGATCTACATCAGCAGTTAACCTGGGATTGTCATGGCACCGGAGCAGGGACTTCCGGTAAAGTTTATGAATACCGGGATTCGCTCGGGCCCGCATTTGACAAAGCACTCTCTACCTTGCTTGATGATCTATCCACGCGCGGCTTACTGGATGATACGCTGGTGGTGGCGACGGGGGAATTCGGTCGTACTCCACAGGTGAATGCACATGGCGGCCGCGATCATTGGCCTCATGTCTGGTCGGCACTCGTGGCCGGCGGAGGAACGCCGGGTGGTCAAGTGATTGGCGCCAGCGATGCCCGGGCCAGTGCGCCTGTGGAGCGTCCTGTCCATGCCTCTGAATTGACGGCGACTGTCTACCATCATCTGGGATTGAATCCCGGCAGCTGCCTGGCTCGTTCTGACCAGGAGGAAATCAGACTCGTGGATGCTTCTCCGATCGGTGAACTGATCAGCGGCTGACCTGCTTGAGTAAGCGTGCAGTACGACTCAGGCAATCTCGGAACCGGGGGGAGAGTCTTCCGCCAGGACCCGTTCGACTTCTTCCCGCTGACACTGAAAACAGTTGCTGATTTCCTGGGCGGAGAAACCGGCCTGGCTGAGATACACCATCATCAGACGCTTTTCCGCAGTGGCAGACAGAGGCTGCGATTTTTCATACATGAGAATATCGGGGCCGGCCTCCTGTCCCGCTTTAGTCTGCTTCTGTTGTGTGAGCGCCAGTTGCTGGCGTAACCGGTTGATCTCCCGATCGGCTTCGCGTAACAGTTCATCAAGGACGCGCAGGCGGTCATCACTGCGGGATTCCACTTCTCTGCCATACTCGTAAAGTTTGATTTCCAGCTGATTAAGGCGATTGAACTGGCTCTGTTCCAGGCTGGAAAGTTCGTGCTGTGCCTCGGCCAGTGGATTACGGTTTCGTACCTGATGCTGATAGCGAAAGTTTTTCCGCAGCATCCAGGCAACCGTAATGAGTAACACCCCCGTCAGTATCGTATTGGTATCGCTCAAATGAAACATGATTGGCCAGTCATCCTTTACTACCAGACGATTTTGAACTGCGTTTTCTGATTTGATGCGCGCGGGATCATCCTGATCACCTGCGATTTACCTACCCGTGATCGTGATCGTGATCGTGATCGTGATCGTGGTCGTGGTCGTGGTCGTG
>NZ_CAXAVM010000192.1:0-12984 GCF_963972345.1 uncultured Gimesia sp.
AGAAAAGCATCTCGCGATGCCCATTGACTGACCGTGTATTTCGTGAGACGGTTACCATTCTCACATAATCTCTGAGTTGATCTAATTCAGTTTTATTGACAATTTCATCCAAAATTTCTGGATCATCGAGCGCGCGATGTGCCAATACTTCTAAACCAACTTTTCCAATAAAACGAGATACAACCTTGTCACTCGGCTTTTCTCCTATTGGCAAAATCAGTGTACCAGCTTTGGAAGATAACAGACTGTTAACCCATCTCGACTCATCAGTATTTGGGCCCGCGCAAACACTGATGCCTTCCTCACCATCAACTTTTAATAAATGAATTAGAGTACTCGTTTGCAGGTGAAATCCTTCCATCGGCGGAATTCTCTTTTTCTTACTAGGAATTCCGAAATTAAACCTTCGTTCTTGTATATATCGCGAATCTAAAAAAGGTTTCTCAACTTCCCGAGAGATATAGTTATTGCATTTATCACAAACTATTCCTGGAGGGAGTACGTGATCGATGTTGCCAAGTGACTCTGGAATAATATGCTCTACCGAGCGCGAACTCGAAGAGTCCACTTTACAGAAGATGCAACGCATAGCTTGTCTCTCGATACGAGGATTCTAATCTCTACATAGGAGAAAGTAATACCGCAATTTCTCGGACTCTAATTAAATAGTTAACGTGAATATGCAATGAAGAATAGTAACATTAAACGAATCGCTAATCGAATTGGTAACCCGCTCCAATAATACCCCACACCACGTCCGCCATCTTCTGCTATCCCGCCTGGGAAAGATGAATCGAATCCAGCGTCGCATCTCCGCCCGCGAGGATTGACAGAAACACCCGTTTCGGCACCAGCTTCACATCATGTTTCTTCGCCAGTCTGCGTTGTATCCGGCCAAACGCATGATAAAACGGCGGCAGTGGCAATTCCAGCATCACCAGCTGACGTCCCGGCGATGCCAGTTCGGTCAACAAACGATCCAGGCTGGTCGCAAACTCAGCCGGCGTGGTACTCCCCAGCACATCATTCCCGCCAATTTCCAGCAACACCAGCTGAGAATCGATCTGCGATGCTGCCACCCGCTTCCGCGCCGCAACCACTGTATCCCCCACATGCGACAGATCCTGCACGGCGATCTCATGTTCCCGTGCCAGAATGCGCGGCCACGTTTCAGTTTCCGAGTCTCCCAGGCCCGCGGTCACCGAGTCACCAATCACCGTCAGCTGCCGCGAAGAAACCGGTTCCACCCCCGGGGTCAGATGATACGGCACTTCCAGCAGCAGCCCCAGCAGCCAGACCCCCACCATCGCCTCCGCCGCTGCCTTCCGCCAGCGATTCGTAAACAAGGTAACCAGCCAGAACAGCGTCACCAGAGTCGCGACACCATAAAACCGCCAGGGCAGGGGAGTCGAAGAAACGAGAATCGCCAGCACACCGATCACCAGCGAAAGCACCATCCCCCGCCGCGCAAGTGAACTCTCACGCAGCGATAACAACGCCGCCAGCAGTACCAGCGTCACTCCCGTAAAAAACGCCTGCCCCGAGGCACAGTGATAGACAATCGGGTTCATGGGTGATTCTCAACTGCTGAAACCATATGAAACTCCTATCAGAATATTTTAACCGGTTTCAACTATTGTTTCCCATCATCATCCTTCTGCACTGCATTATAGTCACGACGTCGCACTAGCGTGGTCTCGACGAATTCATGTTCTTCCGATATTGAAATCACCGCTTTCGCCCCCAGAGGCACTGACGCAATCATCGTCGAATTGATTACACGCCGCTTTGATTCATCCGGATCAATCACCGTAGCGGTATGCAGTGTACCCTGCCAGACAGGTTTTTCTATTGAAAACGGTACGACGGAATTATTAATACAGACAATTTGATAATTGGCTTCAGAAAAGTAGGGGAGTCGCGTCGTATAGGGACGTAACTTCTCATATCCCGACTGAAACATCGGGTTATGCTTCGTCAGGAATTCTTGCGGCGTCAATCCCATCTCAAATGCACATCTCGAGTAATCCGAGATTTCAAGCACACTCGCTACTTCACTCGGCTCATAACCCAGCATCAGAAAACATTCATCGGGACCACTATCCAGATGAGGTTTCGTGGATACCTGCTGATCAAAACGGCCTAAGGAAAGATAATGTAAAGTTCTCCCCGCTTCTCTTTCATGAATCGCAGTCATCTCGCCCTTGAGATTCACCATCATCCGTCGAAAAGTATGTGAATCGAGCACCGCTCCCAAATTTGCCAGACAGAAGCCCGGCTCGTTGAAATCCGTACGGCAGGTTCGTTGATAGAGATCGCTGGCTAGAGCTGTTAGATCTGAAATTTCAGGACTCAGACAAATCGCATCCGGGGACCACTCCAGAGAGTTTGTTTTCATCTCATTTTCCTTCTGTTTACACTTCAGCAATCTGGCCCAGTCATGTCTGTCGTAATATGGTTGACTTACATGAGCCCTTCTTCGTTTTAATGTTACAGCATTACCCCAGTTTCATAGACACAATTCGCCTTCAATGGTTCTGATATAGTGTGAAACTCTTCAAATATAAAAGAAAAAAGGGTGGGCCCGAATATAATTCTCGCCGATCGCAGCGAGCAGGAACTTGTCAGTGCAGGCAATCAACTCAGCAAGTGGTATCCAATCCATGTCGCAACGGGAATTGAAATGATTCTTTTTAATTCGAACGTTTACCCCGTCAGTTTCCCGTTGTCTACGACAACACCGAATTGCATTCGGTGCTACCCGGGGAGTTGTTGAGTCTGGTTAAAGTTCTCCGCGCACCCGCACCAGGATCTCCCCCAGCCGATTGAGCCCGGTCCCCTCCTTGCCACACCCCCAGTAGTAATCACCGGGGGCATTTTCCACGATCTGCCGCTCCCCGGTCGACAGCAGCAAAGTTTTCAGTTCCTGATGCGTTTGAAACTTTTTGAGCACGCCCTGGTACATGATCTCGTCCTTGACCTCTTCCCAGTCCGCCCGCAGGGGAACCTTGCGGCTTCGCCCCAGATTTGCTGCCTGCATCGCATTGTGTGCGGTCCTGATTCGTTCGCGGTACGCTGCATCTCCAAACTTCTGCGCCTGAAAATAATGCTCGACCGTCGGCCACCAGAGTTCGTCCAGTTCCACTCCGTGCGGTGAAAAGTTCGAGAACTCGCCGTACTCATCATTCTTCGTGTAGAAATAAATCGTCATTTACTTTCCCCAATACCTGAAACCAGGTTAAACACGCCGGGTGAGCCCGAATAAAATTCGGGCCGAGCGCAGCGAGCAGGAGGTCGCAGTGTCACCAATCAATCCAGCAACAGGAATCCAACCCATCTAGAAATTCTCTTAAGAATGCGAAGCCGTTTTAATGAGACAGCCAATTGGTGACCGTGAACTGTTTTGCACGGCCGGTCAAGCCGGACCGTGGCTCACAGAACCTCAAATACTATTGCAATCGTCCCAACCAGATCAGACGTCCGCGTGCCACCGCTCGGCTTGTCCGACGGTGCTGGTACGATACCAGAATAATTCAAGCCATGCACCTGAAAGTAGCAACGGGACTCGAAATGATGCTCTTAATTCGAACGTGTACCCTGTCAGTTTCCCGTTGTCTGCGACAACACCGAATTGCATTCGGTGCTACCCGATTTCTCTCAGATTGACAGTATTATTTCAATGCCAGGAGAATTATCTGGCACACAGCGGAGCAAATCAATCAGAATCGAATCTGATCTGGGCATACGAAAAACCGAACTCCCCGTCGGCCTCATTACCAGTTATCCAATTCACCTCACACACTGATTTCCTGCAAACAATCCGTGACAAATCCATCCATGCCTGCTAATATTTAAAGTAACTTAAATATTATTCTGACCCTCGCGAACTCCTTCACCCCTCAAGAGCTGGTCCATGCCTGTACCGTTACGGAACCTGATCCTGCCTGTCCTCACCACGGTCTGCCTGTGTTCGTCTTTCTGGACGGAACTTCAGACCGTTTCGGCAGCCGGGCCTTCAGAAAAAAAAACTCGCATCCAATTCAACCGCGACATCCGCCCGATCCTCTCCGAGAAATGCCTGCACTGTCACGGCCCCGATCCCGCTACCCGCGAAGCCGACCTGCGGCTCGATGATCCCGCCGACGTGAAACAGCCCCGCGACGGTTACGCCATTATTAATCAAAAAACACCCCCAGACAGCGAACTGCTCAAACGCCTGCTGACGACAGACACCGATCTCCAAATGCCCCCCACTGATTCCGGTAAAGAAATCTCAGCAGCCGAAATCCAATTAATCAAAGCCTGGGTCGAGCAGGGGGCGGAGTATCAGCAGCACTGGTCCTTCATTCCACCACAACGGTCCGAACTACCCGCGGTAACAAAAACCAACTGGTCACAAACACCTATCGACCGCTTCGTACTCGCCCGCCTGGAACGCGAAGGATTACAACCTTCTCCCCGTGCCGACAAAGCCACGCTCTGCCGTCGTCTTTCACTGGATCTCACCGGCCTGCCTCCCACGCTTGCCGAACTGGATACGTTCCTCAACGATCATTCACCCCAGGCGTATGAGAAACTGGTCGACCGCCTGCTCAATTCTCCGCATTACGGAGAGCACCGGGCCCGCTACTGGCTTGATGCCGCCCGCTACGCCGACACCAGTGGCTATTTCACCGACGAAGCATGGGAGATGTGGCACTGGCGCGACTGGGTCATCAACGCCTTCAATCAGAACATGCCTTTCGACCAGTTCACCGTCGAACAGCTGGCGGGCGACCTGCTGCCCGAGCCGACACAAAACCAGCTCATCGCCACCGGATTCCACCGCAATCACATGACCACCCTGGAAACGGGCATCATTGATGAAGAATACCGCGTCGAATACATCGTCGACCGCATCGATACGACGTCCACCGTCTGGATGGGTCTGACCGTCGGCTGTGCCCGCTGCCACGATCACAAATACGACCCGCTCTCCCAGAAAGAATTCTACCAGCTCTTCGCCTTCTTCAACAACACCCCCGAAACGGGTAACACAGGCACCGTCGGCAACGCGAAACCGATTCTCAAGATTCCTTCGCAAGAGTACCTGGCCCGCGAACAGCAACTGAAAGACGAACTCGCGACTTTAGAAAAACAGCATCAACAGCGCGAGGCACAACTCAAAGCGCAACTGAAACAATGGGAGCAAAGTGTACTCGACGAACTCTCGCCCCCCACTTCTGATCAACTGGTCATCCACGAACCGCTGGACGAAATCACCAGCAGCAAGTCGCTCACGCCAGCGGGCTCGGTCGAAATCACACCCGGCTTTGTCGTTTCAGCCGCAAAGTTTGACGGCACCGCACTCCTCGAAAGCAACACCCCGTTCCGGTTTACCCGCGACAAACCCTTCACACTCGCCGCCTGGATCAACCCCGCGTCGAGTGGCCCCGTCTGTCTGTTTTCGCAGAACGACGATACAAACCACCTTCGCGGCTTCGACATCATGATCCGCAAAGGCAAACTCTCCGTCCACCTGATTCACAAATGGAACTCCAACGCAATTCAGGTCGTCACCGCTGCCGGCATCCGCACCGGTCGCTGGCAACACCTGCTTGTCACCTATGACGGCTCCTCCACCGCTGCCGGCGTTCGTATTTTTCTCAACGGCGAACCGCAGGCCACCTCCGCCCCCTATGACAGCCTGACCGGCGATATCACCGTCAACCAACCATTCCGCCTCGGCCGCCGCAGCACGAGTGCTTTCTATAAAGGCGCACTCGACGACCTGCGAATTTACCAGCGTGCATTCTCCCCCGCTGAAGCCCGGGAACTCGCCGACAGCCAGTTCCTCAACACGCTGCTCATGATCCATGCCGAAAAACGGACCTCGCAACAGCAGCAGGATCTCCGCGACTACTTTCTCAAAACCGCCGCCCCCGATTCCCTGCGTACCGCCGAAAAACAACGGGACAAACTCCGCAGCAGACTCACCAAACTGCAGAAGAACGTCCCCACCACCATGATCATGCACGAAAACGAAAAGCCGCGGGACACGTTCATCCTGCTGCGTGGCGTTTACGATCAGCATGGCGAACAGGTCACCGCCGCCGTGCCCCAGGTCTTACCAGCATTCTCCCGGCAACTCCCCACCAATCGTCTCGGCCTGGCCCGCTGGCTCACCAGTCCCGATCATCCGCTGACCGCCCGCGTCTATGTGAACCGTCTCTGGCAGCAGTTGTTCGGCGTCGGCCTGGTCAAAACGGTCGGCGATTTCGGTTCGCAGGGGGAATGGCCCAGTCATCCCGAACTGCTCGACTGGCTGGCCGTAGAATTCCAGCAAAGTGGCTGGGATGTCAAACACCTGTTGAAACAGATCGTCCTCTCTTCCACCTACCAGCAGTCGTCCCGCGTTACCCCCGAACTCTATGAACGCGATCCCGAAAACCGTCTGCTGGCGCGTGGCCCCCGATTCCGTCTCGACGCCGAAACCGTCCGCGACAACGCCTTGCAGATCAGCGGCCTGCTCGTGGCAAAGCAGGGGGGACCCAGCGTCAAACCGTATCAGCCGCCCGGCCTCTGGGAAGCGGTCTCTTATGACGGCAATGTCACCTACGAGCAAAGCACGGGTGACGGACTCTACCGCCGCAGCCTGTATACTTACTGGAAGCGTCAGAGCCCGCCCCCCGGTCTGATGGCCTTCGACGCCCCCACGCGCGAAACCTGCACCGTGTCTCGTCCCCGCACGAATACACCGCTGCAGGCGCTCGTCCTGATGAACGACCCGACCTACGTTGAAGCCGCCCGTGTTCTCGCCACGCAAACATTAAAAAAACAGGCGACCGCAGCAGAACGCATCGATTTCCTGTTCCGCGCTGCCACCAGTCGACTGCCAGCAAAATCCGAACAACAGATTCTCAGTCGCATCCTCCAGCAGCAGACAGACATCTATCAGCAAGATCCCGAAGCTGCAGCGAAGCTCATCAACGTCGGTGCGGCTCCCGTCGACAAAACCATGGAACCAACCGAACTTGCTGCATGGACGATGCTGGCCAGTATGATTTTCAACATGGACGAAACCCTGACCAAACAATAACCGTGTTCACTCACAGGAACCGTCATGCCGATCGACCTGACTCAATTACAACACGATTTCACCCGCCGCCAGTTCTTCCGCTCCAGCGCAACCGGCATCGGTGCCGCCGCCCTGGGTTCGCTGCTGAATCCCGATCTGTTTGCCAGTGAAACGCCAGCCGTCAGCAGTTCGCATTTTCCCGGTACAGCCAAACGCGTGATCTATCTCTTCATGCATGGCGGCCCGTCGCAGATGGAACTCTTCGACTATAAACCCCGGCTCAAACAGTTGAATTCCGAACCGCTCCCCGATTCCGTTCGCGGCGATCAACGCCTGACCGGCATGACCTCCGGCCAGAAGTCGTTCCCCATCGCCGCCCCCAATCAGTTCCGCTTTCGGCAGCATGGCGAAAGTGGCACCTGGGTCAGCGATGCCCTGCCGCACTTCGCACGAATCATCGACGATGTCTGCGTGATCAAATCGATGCACACCGAAGCCATCAATCACGCCCCCGCCGTCACCCTGATGCAGACCGGCCACCAGCAACCTGGCCGCCCCAGTTTCGGCGCCTGGTCGAGCTATGGATTAGGCAGCGAGAACCAGAACCTCCCCTCGTTCGTCGTGCTCATCTCCGACGGCAGCGCATCGCGTCCCGCCGATCCGCTGTATGCGAGGCTCTGGGGTACCGGCTTTCTCCCTTCCAGCCACCAGGGGGTCAACTTTCGCAAGAACGGCGATCCGGTGCTGTACCTCTCCAATCCGCCGGGCATCAACGACGCCAGCCGTCGCGGCATGCTGGATGGACTCGCCCAGCTCAATCAACGGCAGTTCGACGATTACCGCGACCCCGAAATCCAGACCCGCATTGCCCAGTACGAGATGGCGTATCGCATGCAGACCTCGGTCCCCGATCTGACCGACTTCTCCAGCGAAACCGAACAGACGTTCGAACTCTACGGCGACGCCTCCCGCAAGCCGGGCACCTACGCCGCCAACTGTCTGCTTGCCCGTCGCATGGCAGAGCGGGGCGTGCGGTTCATTCAACTTTATCACCGAGGCTGGGACCAGCATTACAATCTACCCAGCGACCTCCGCCTGCAGTGTGGCGACATCGACCAGCCCACCGCAGCGCTGCTGACCGACCTTAAACAGCGGGGCTTGCTCGACGATACCCTCATCGTCTGGGGCGGCGAATTCGGTCGTACAATCTACAGCCAGGGCACTCTCACCAGCACCGATTACGGCAGAGACCATCACGGCCGCTGCTTCACCATGTGGCTGGCCGGCGGCGGCATCAAGCCCGGCATCTCCTACGGCGCGACCGACGACTTCTGCTACAACATCGCCGAAAACCCGGTCCACGTCCACGACCTCAACGCAACCCTGTTACACTGCATGGGCCTGAACCACGAACGCCTGATCTTCAAACACCAGGGCCGCGACTACCGCCTCACCGACGTCCACGGCACCGTAATCGACAAGATCCTCGCATAAATGATGTGCCGAACTTGTATCAGCAAATGTAGGGGTAGACCCATGTGTCTACCCGTGCTATTGATGCGTTATTTATGCAGGTGTCGAATGATTTCTTTCCCCCCCAACGTGTAATCATTCAAAACGTCACCAGGCGGACTGACACATGGGTCAGCCCCTACACTCTTTTGCTCAATCGATTGATATCACTTGAAGACATCCCAAGTCAGTTTCCCGTTGTCTAACGACAACACCGAATTACATTCGGTGCTACCCGGAAGTTGATCAGGAATGATGCCGTTCAATCAAAACTGCAATTTTCCGTACCAGCTTTTCCGCGGACTTCGTTTTCGCGACCACACAATAACCCGACCAGAAATCCCATTCCAGGCCGATCACTTTTCTCTGGTGTTGAAAATCCTGAAACCGTTCCTCCGGGCCGACCACCAATTCCCCCACAGGCACCAGCTGAAACTGATTCACAACGATTTGTGTAATCCTCTGATACGAGTCAGCTTCGATTTGAAAAAACGCAATCGTCAGCCGCTGGCTGGCATCCCGATGTTTATGCATGGCGATTCCCTGGAAATATCCCCACTCAAATTACCAGTCCGGATGCGTCTCGTGAATCCACACGTGGACAATATGATCACGCTGCGTTTCCAGATTTTGGTCTTCCACGGGAAATTGTCCATTTTTTCAGGAGGGCTGCCTGTGATAATGCAGAAGGCTCCCAGCACCAGATACGGCAACACGACAAAAAAGAAGAGATCAGACCAGGTCAAGTCGCCCAGAAGAATTCCCGTAATCCAAATCAGCACAGGAAAATAATTGACGATTTTTAAGGCTGTCGGAACCCCGCTCATCTGACCGGCTGCAAGTCGTTTTAACCGGTCAATATCCTGCTCGGATCGAAACTGAGGAACCTGCTTTTTAAAAGCAAGAAACTGGAACTGTAAATAGATCAAATACAGTAATAACAGGCCAACGGGAGCCAACATCAGCCCTACCATCATTTCACGCATCAAAGTCTCCAATTAAGCATCATTTAAAATGTAAGCGGGCAGCGAAATTTTCTGAACATCTTACTCAGGCTCAATCACGACTGCGGTCCCGTAACAGAGGACCTCCGTCGCCGAGCCTTTGCTGACGACTTCCGAAGCATCGTACCGCAGGCCGACAATCGCATTCGCCCCCCGTTCCCTGGCATGTGCGAGCAAACGATCATACGCCTGCTGCCGGGCCTGCTCGCACATCTCGGTGTAGGCACCGATCTGACCACCCACGATATTCTTCAACCCGCCCAGAACCCCCTGCGCAATCGTCGGCGACCGCACGATGATCCCCCGCACAATGCCCTTGTATTCTTTGATCCGGTAGCCTTCGATCGTAAACGTCGTCGTGACCGGCATGTTCATGTTGGTGGTTCCTGGCTGGTTTCTATATATGATCGCTGTCGGGAACACTCACAATTTGAATCAGCGTTTTCGCATCATCCTTGCCGCGCGTGATCGAAATCGAAACCGTCCCCAAATCAGGCTGATTCGTCAGCAGCAACTGAACCGAGGCCGCCTGTTCGCGAATGAAATGTTGAATGATCACAGTTTGCAGTTTCCCGTCCACTTCTTCCTGTCGCGTCCAGTGTGCCGGCAGATAGAGATCAGTCCCGGGGAATTCACGACCCAGGATCGACCAGTTGGGCGGCTCAAACCCGCTTTTCTTCACATAAAACGCCACGACTTCCTGAAACGGTTTTTCAGACAGGTACTGCCCCGTATCAGTTCTTCTGTTGACACTCTCCGCCTGATTCGGTTCTTTGACGGAATAAGTCGTCGTCCCCTGTTCCCTGGCTTCCGCACCGGAAATCACCCACGACTCCAGCGGACTTTTTTCCTCAGCCGCCTGCAGGGGAGTCAGCATCAGACAGAACAGAAACAAAGAAACAGACCGCATCGGAAACTCCTCGTAAAACATAAATCACGAACCAGTGACAACTGATTACCCTACCGACAAGTTTAAGCAAGGCATTGAACGATGTCATCAGTTACGAACTGATACGCGGCGTCTGCCAACGAAACAGCCGTGGACAACCCGAGTGAATACCCCAGGCAACGCCCAGCGACAGGCCAACATGAATCAGCAGCACGACCAGTTTTATAAACTGGAATCCCGGCCGAACATAAACTGCAGCAACCGTCCACTGCGGCCAATCCAGATAGAGTTCAGGTCGCAATCCCCCTTTTCCCGGCACAATCTGGAGCAGGGAAGTCAGGCCGAACATAACCAGAAACCAATGCCAGAAACGCGAGACTTTGACCGTCCCGGAGAACGCCGTAAACAGTCCAAAACCGCAGGCCAGCGCAAAGATCAGCCACAGCAAGAATGTCTGCATTCGCGATTCAGCCAGATTCAGAACTGGGTCAAGTTGTAACAGGCCCAGGAACAAAAACACGTAGGTGAGAAAAACATATGCGCCAGCCAAGCCAACCACCGCCCGCACACTTTTGACCAGAATATTTTTTTCCGCTCGTCGCCCCGGATCCATCATGGATAATCCCTCCGCTCAAAACTCGCACCCGCATTACCAGCGTCTATCATGCCACACTATCCACCTGAACACAAGCGAATATTCAGTGGGGAGCAACGCATTCGTAATGCGTTGGTTAAAGATCGATCAAGGTTCGCTCGATCCACGGAAAGCTCTCCACACCTGTCGAAGCTATGCGATTGCTTACTGAAAATATACTTTCGCCTCTGTAACCATTCGACGCATTTCTGTATTGCAACTGCTTCTGACTTTTCAGCTGCTTTCTGATCTTTCTCAGTATCTGCAATTGCGTCATGTTCACTATGAAGTACAGCCTGACTTGATCGAGAAATAGGAGCTTAATCTGTATGAATTACCATTGAGAGTTGACGTATGGTCACTGTCCGCTTTAATTATTATATTCTTTTACAATTCAAAAAGTAACGATCTTATTCTGGGGCATTAATTCATGAATACAGACGAGAACAATTTAGAGGATTTCCTGACCTTAGGTCAACATTTATACATTCTAAGAACATCAAACAATGTTGAGTTACTTCTTGAAGAAATCCCTAGCTTTTTACAAAAACTAAAAGACTGTTGTCTTAAGAGATCAATCTCAGCTGCTCAATCAATTCGTGAAATTGACCAACTTCGACATAAGGGAGGACGTATTCTTAGACTTGATGCAGAGCGTCTCAGAGCTTGTGTAGACACGCTCTTGGTCGTTATTTATGAAGAAGCCCGTGAGAGGAAACTTATTGAAATCAAAGCAGGTTATGTACTTGAGGAGCTAAGACAATTGCCTACACAGATTCAATTAACGCAAGCACAAGACAGGCTTTTCGATGAAACAATATTTTGTATTGAAAGAGGGGCATGGCGAGCCGCTATTGTGATGGGATGGAATTTTGCATACGACTACATTAGGCAGTGGGTGTTTGATAACCGGCTTGCAGATTTCAATAACTCATTAACCACAAAGTACAAGATAAAGGCTGGTGATTCGCGATACAAAGCAATTGTTAATTACGAAGATTTTTTTAATGGAAACCCTGATGAGCGAACTGTAATCAATACCTGTTTTTTGGCGAACATCATTGGAGGAAAAGTAAGAGACGAACTTTGGCAGCACTTACGTCGAAGAAACAGTGTGGCACACGCGAATTCACGATTCCCAATTCAAGAACAAGCCTGTTCATTTATTAGAGATTTAATTGAATTAATTTCTGAATCACCTTTCAGTAATAAAACGTGATACAAAAGTAGTAATGAAGAGTTATCATTGATCGGATCCAATGAACAATTTCCGGAGATAGTAATCGTGGCAAACCCCGAACATATTGAAATAGTTTCGAGAGGTGTTGAGGCAATAAGAAAATGGCGTATCGAGAACCCAGGCAAGAGACTGGATCTGAGTGGGGCTCGTCTGACATTACACCAGTATCAGGATGCTTTTTTAGAAGATGCAGATTTAATAAACTCTAAATTATTTGAGTCAGAGTACAGAGAAGATCAATTGATTGAATCTTTGTATGGTGATGAAGGGGTCATGCGGAATCTAAAAAAGCAGATAGATTGCCATACAGCTAAAAAGAGAAATACCAGAAAGCTATACGACCAAATATATGCGTTTCTTATGTGGGTAGTGCAATCCGTGCTATTTGGGCCGAAATTGCTCACTTCGGTAAAAGTATTCAAAAAAAACGTAAAAGCATGGCAATCCAAGCAAAGAGAACTTTTCCCCATCTCTGAAGGAACTGACGTACTTATCGCAGGATTTATACGATTTGTTCGGGTTGGGTTTATTGCATTTTTCATTGCGTTAATTCCACTTTCGATACAGATTGTCCAAACGAGCGCAATGCTCGTACTGCGATAGCCCAAGACTGGCGGACTCCCGAAAAGTGAATTATGCGGCCAGTTG
>NZ_CAXAVM010000193.1:0-12790 GCF_963972345.1 uncultured Gimesia sp.
CGCAGCAGGTGGAATCCATTTTGATTCTTGTCGGCCCTTCAATGATGAGGCGGACACCGGTATCGAAGCGAAATTCCGCAAATCCTTCTTCAAGAAAGAGATCCTGTGATAAGAGTCGCTGACCGGAAAATTTGGGAGGTGCGTTTCCTCCCCAGACACAGTCGGTCGCGCGGGTGAGTGTGGCGATGTAAGGGAGGTCGGCGACAGGTTGTTCGGTTTTGACCAACTGAGGCTGATTCCAGAAGAATCGACCGGCAATCATCCATTCCATGAGCAGTAAGATCATCATGGACGCGACTGCTACCAGAGCATAGTTGATAAAACGGGAACGTCGCGGACCTGGAGTGTGAACCTGTGTGATGGCAGGGGCGGAAGAGGGGGCGGGAGTTTCTCGAGTCACGATCTGTTCGAGGGACTGGAGTCGTTCACTCCAGTCGGATTTGATGCCAGTATTGATGTCGATATATTCAAAATACTGAAGCATCGCCTCGGGGTGCTGTTCCAGAATATTCTGAAAGGTTTCGAACTCAGTGGATGAAAATTCTCCCTCCGGGCTATCCAGCAGCCGATTCAGCAGTTCTTCGAATTCCGGGGGGATATCCTGTACCGACATTATGACTGACGCCCACTTTGAAGCTTACGAGATATACAAGCCGCCAGTTCACGTCTGAGAAGTGAAAGACGGTTGTAAAGGGTCTGGATTGTTTTGCCAGCAGTCCTGGCGATTTCTTTCACCGACTGATTTTCAAAGACGGCATTTTTGAGTAACTGCTGATCTGAGGAGTTCAAACCCTGCAGACATTCCTGGAGAAAATCGAGGCGGATATCATGGTTATTCAAATGTTCTTCACGTTCATGTGACATCGTTTCAATCAGCTCCTGATTAAAAAAATGTCGATCCCTTCCAATGCTTCTTCGGTAATTGCATACAGTAAAAAAAGCGACTCCACAGGCCCAGGAGAAAAAATCCCGGTCCTGGTCAAATTCATCGAACTTATTCCACAGCGTCAAACACACATGCTGGTAGACATCCTCCGCATCCGAATTGTGGGGGACCAGTGTTCGGATATAACCGAATATCCGTAAACGATCTTTACTCAGTAAAGATGTAAACACCCCTCTGGTATCCGGATGTAAAGACGATGTGGAAGTCGACATGAAAGTCGGGAACTCCGTTCGGAAGAAACTCTGGCGATTTGCAATCTTCTAATCATAATGAAAGCAACCCATCATTAAAATTAAATAGCTGCAAACTTTACCTGAGAACGGGAAACTCCGCCAATTCTATGTCATTCACAATACATACGGTTAGTATACTTTCAAGTAAAAAATCGGTTTGCCTATTGAAACTTGTTCTCAAACCACGGAGATTTACCATATAAAATTGCGAAAAATCAGAATTCCGCTCTGGAAGTGGAGAACGCGTGGATGTGACTCAGGAAATAGCCGCCAGATTTCATTAGCTGAAACACCGGGATTTAGATGAAACTCTTTCCTGGTTATGGTATTCTGTCAGTTCAGATCGGGTTGTTTCCGAGATTTCATCATGGAACCAAAAGGGACGAGTGAGTGCGATGAAAAACAAGACACGAACGTTGTTTGACGTGAGTAGCCTGCTGGTAGCGGCGATGATGATCATGCTGGCAGGTACTGGATGTAAGGATCCAAAAGAGATCGCCCGTGAACAGGGAGAAACTATTCAGGAACAAGCTCAACAGAAAATGCCTCAGGAACCGGCAGCAGAAAATGCGGCTGCCGACGCGCAGGCAGATCATCCGGATGACAATAAGAAAAGCATTATCCACAAAACAACCGCTGTTGTAGTGGATGCAAAAAAGGCATTGGAAAACCCGGATATTGAAATTGTGGATGGCAAAATTAAAGGGGTCGATCCATTTACCCAGGCTGGCAGTGCTTATGTCTCGATGGCGTCCCGCGTGAGTACATTGGGAATGCAGCAGGCGATTCAGCATCATAAAGTGCTGAATGACCGGTTCCCGACTTACGATGAATATATGCAGATGATGAAAGAGAATCGCATCGAATTTGCTCAGCTTCCGCCTTACAAAATGTACGGTTATAATGCCGAGTCCGGTAATATCCTCGTTCTTCAGGATAACAGGAAAAAAGCAGAGCTCTATAAAAAAGCAGGAATTCCACTCGACTGAGCAATATTGTCGTGCAGTGGCATACTATCTGCACCTTACTTCTTCATCCCCTGAATTGAAGAGTGAATGTTGATTCGAATCAACATTCGTTTCAAAACAGTATCAGCGTGTTGCAGAAAATCAACATGTTGAACAACATTTGAAGAGGTGAGTCTTATGAATTACCCACAACCTGCAAAAATCAGAAAGACTGCTACGCGGTTATTGATGCTGGGAATCCTGACAGCCACTATGAGCGTCAGCAATGGTATTCAGCATGCAGAAGCAGACAACTGGGCCTTTAACCGTTCCTATTACAGCCACGACCTGCCACCTGAAGTCGCTGCACAGTATCCGCGGCCTGAAAGTCGTTCGGCGTACCGAACTCCCGAGTTGGCGACCACTCCCGGTTTTGCATTACGTGGTGCCCGTCGCTGGAATTATGTGCGACTGTATAGCGGGAACAGCTATGATACCACGATTTATCGCAGCGACACATTCAATGTAGTCGCCCCTTGATCATTGTCAGATTCGTCTGCTGTTCGAAACAGCAAATGTGATCTCTCAAAACGTACTTCTCTGACTATCCCGAAACGGTCAGGGAGTACGTTTTTTCTTTTCTGCCAGCGCTTCATAGTAACGCCGCACCTGATCTTCGTACTGGGGGAGAAATTTTTCGGTATAGATGTTCAACAGCTGCTGTCTCATCGCGGGAGGCAGATGTCCCCAGGCATCTTTGGCATAATTGTTTTTGTCATTCACATTGCCGGGAGTCGCCTGGCCTGCTTCCTGGCGGTCGGTAGACTGCCGCGCGGGTCCCTGAGAGAGCTGACTCTCGTTTTTCTGCTTCTGCATCCCTTCACGGTCCTGTCGCTTTTGCTGCTGTTCCTGATTCTGCGGGTTATTCTGGCTCTGTTGACGCATCGAAGTTTTCGGGGCCTGCTCGACCAGGCGAATCAGTTTTTCGAGATCTTCCACCACCTGTTTCTGAATCTGTTCCGCTTCTTTTCCCGTTTCCTGATTTTCAATCAGTTTCCCGGCACGTTGCATCTCTTTAATGATGGGCTCAATGGGTAACTGATTTTTTTGAGCCCATTTTTTCAGTTTTTCGATCTGCTGATTCTGCGGATCTTTGTCTGCAGGTTGAACCGGCTGTGGTTTATCTGCCTGAGCCTGTGCGGGGTCTTCGTTACTGGTGTTCTCGTCAGCATGCACTGTCGCTACAGAGAGAAAGAAGCTGGCAGTCGCAGTGAGAGCAAGCAGATACAGGGGCAGTGTCGATTTGAAATGGTTCATCTTCATTGTTGGATCTCAAGATTCTGTTCCGGCTCATCCGGCAGGAGTTGATTAAAGAGTACTAACAGTTCCTGTGAGAGCTCGGCCAGGTCGGCCTGTTCTTTTGAAAGTTGCTTTCTCAATTCAAGCTGCGGTGCAGACAATTTTTTCTGTGGCATCAGGCTCTCATTGAATGCCGTCGTCCGCTCCAGGAGATCCTGCTGCAGGAGTTTGAGTAATCGAAGCTGGGCAATCATGGGAATCTGATCGGAGGGCATCGACTGCTGCTGGCTTTCACCAGACTGTTCTTCACCCGGTTGGGAATCTGCTTTATCACTCAGTGCCTGGAGCAGAGTTTTGAGCCCGGATTCCGCATTCTGCTCGGCGTTCAACGTCTGCTCGTCTGTCAGTCTCTGGTCCAGTCGGTCGACAGCGATTTTCAACTGGTCGACTGCTTTCTGCATCGCCAGTTTAAATGCAGGTGCTTTCGCCAGCTTGTCTGCTGTTTTTTCTGCCTGTTGCTGCAGGTCCTGTTCGGTCTGCTGCAGCAGTTTAAGTGATTTCAACTGTCCGCGCGACCAGCGACCGCGTGAAATGCGTTCCTGTTCCAGCCGATTGGTTTCTGCAATGACAGCCTGCTGCCGTTCTATCAGTCCTTTGATTTCCGCTTCCAGCTTGATGAACTGTTCAAAGGCCAGAGATTCTTCCAGTTCGTTGCGACGCGCGGCCAGTTCACGTTGTGCCTGCTCCAGGTCATCAAGCGATTCCTTGAGCTGCTCTTGTGCCTGTTCGGTATTTCCCTGTTGCAATGCCTCGTTGATCTGCTCTGTTCGACGGCCGCTGCGCTGCATCGAATCCGCGGCCCGGTTGAGGCTGAGCCGCTGGAGTTTCTGTTTCAGTTGCTGCATCTGTTGTTTCAGTTCCTGTTCGTGTTTCCTCAACTGCTGCAGTTCTGCCAGCTGTTCTTCACCCTTTAATTCCGAATCCGCTTTCTTCAGTTTTTGTAATACCTCTTCCTGCTTCTGTTTGATCAGGTTCAGTTCCTGTTCACGCTTTATCAGTTCGTCTAACACCTCTGCGGTCGAACTGGCTGGTTGATTTTCGAAGATGTTTTTTAATTTCTGCATCGACTCCTGTAACTGCTGCTGTTCCTGCAGCGCCTGTCCTACCTGATTCTGTTTTAATCTGTCTGCAGTCTGTTTCATGACGTCGGGAATCGAATTTTTCCGCAGGAAGTCGATTGCTGACTGGTTCCGCTGCTGTTCGGAGGCTGCGAGATCCGGATCCTGGGCGTTCATCGCATCAAGCAGATTGCGGAATGATTTAAAACTTTCCGCCTGTTGTTCCTGGCGGTGAGCCAGCTTTTCCAGGTCAGCCTGTTCCTGCAGTCTCAGCTTTCCAAACGCTTTGGTGATCGTTTTTCTGGCCAGCGATTCTGTCTGGTTTTGAATATCTGCCTGCTGCTGAATCTGTTCATCCAGTTCGGCAACCAGATCCCTGGTCTTCTGCCACTGTGCCAGAGATTTTAATACATGATCCAGTCGTTCAATCACACGTTGCTGTCCATTACTGGCGACAGTTAATGCTTCCAGCGGTGACGTCTCACTTTTGGTTCCCTGTTTCTCTTTTGTTTCTGTTGGACTGGTTTCTTTGGCCGGCGCAGTCGTGTCCGGATCCCGGGAATCCCCTGCATCCGCTCTGGCCAGCATCTTTTTTCGGGCCTGTGTGATCTGTTCCTGAATCTCCGGAAAGACCTGCTCATTCAACTGGGAAAGTTCCGTGTTGAGTTCAGCCAGCCTCTGCTGCATGGCCGGATCTTTAATACGATTCCAGTCCAGTTCCTGCAGCAGTTCCCGGGAACGCTGCTCCAGACCTGTGCGGGGACTATGGAGTTGAGAGGCGATCCGCTTCTGATCCATTTCTACCTGTTTGATCGTATCAATCTCTTCGGTGCGTGCCTGGCCGACGCGTTGCAACTGATGCTGGACATCTTTGATTTCCGTTTGGAGCAACCGCTGATCCTTGAGGACGCGCGTGAGTTCTTCCAGTAGGTTCCCCTGGCGGTTTGCCAGTTCATTGGCTTTAAACTGGGGACTGACGATTGTTAAAACACGCGAAATACTGGTTCCGATGTGGGAGTCTGCTGCCTGCTCCGATTTCGTATTCGCGGTGGGACCGGGCTGAAAGTGATCACGGGCTTCGGCGCGAAAAATAATCCGGTCACCTTCGTTAAGTGCCAGGTCTGAGAGATTCCAGTTGTCAGTCAGCGTCAGATCTTTCGGCTGGCTTTCTCCCTCTTTCGCTGCAGATCCCGGGTTGAAAGGGAGCGGAAAGGCAACATTCTCCCGGTCAGTACGCAGGGCGCGCGAGAGTGACTCCTGGCTGGAAGATTTCTGATAGCGGATGAGTGCGTTCTCGATGCCCAGGTCATCATGTACGACGACCGTCAGGGGAATTTGAGCAGCGGGTGTCACCTGCAGGTCAGTATCAGGGACTTCCAGGAAGACCTCCGGAACGTCATCGCTGATGGCGGTGATTTCAAAATGTTCCGGCGCGGGAGGTTTGAACCCCTGGTCATTTTCCGCTTCAAACCAGTAGGAGTAAGTCCCCGGTTCATTCACAACAAAAGAACCTGCAAAATGTTTTCGATCTGAATCCAGCTTCAGGGG
Organism: uncultured Gimesia sp.; assembly: GCF_963972345.1. Classification (NCBI taxonomy): domain Bacteria; kingdom Pseudomonadati; phylum Planctomycetota; class Planctomycetia; order Planctomycetales; family Planctomycetaceae; genus Gimesia; species uncultured Gimesia sp. Next base: position 6,092 of record NZ_CAXAVM010000193.1, read on the forward strand.
GACAGGATCAGCGTTTTTGATGCGCAGCGTTACCGTTTTCAATAATTTGTTTGAACTGGCTTCAAACTCCACGCGCGTACCGACCAGTGCTTTGAAATTGCCGATGCCGGCGGGGAGCACTTCTTCAACACGACCTGTATAAGCTGGTGGTATCAGTTTCACCTGTTCCAGTTGAAGTGTGGTGGGAGGAACTGCCACGATGTTGAGCCAGGGCATCCGGTTATCATCGCCACCCACGGCACGCAGTTTGAGCAACCTGTTGGAAACCATTAAAGAGCCTGTGCCCATGTCATGCGCGACCCCGGATTTATCGGGCACGGATACAATGCGCAGGGGGTCGGAATAGATTTTATTCTCAGAGTCCTGTTTCTGGCGGGACTGATATTCGAGACGTAGATCCGCGGGAGGAGTCCCCTTGCGGTTTTCCACAAAAAACTGAAAGGTCTGGCCTTCGACCACCTGGTAGGGATTGTTCGGTCCGGTTTCGATGGGAACCAGGTTTTCGTCCAGAATCTGCAGTTCCACCCGTTGAGGCCAGTCGGGTGCGGAAAACGGGAGGATCAGGCGGTGAAGCCCCAGCATCACTTCCTGGGGATGCAGCAGTGTTAAGAATGCCGTAAACAGACAGAGCAGTGCTGCCGAGAACATGATTTTTCTGAGGGGATGTGTATCGATCAACTCCATGAAATTAATCTGAGAGGCACGCTGGTAAGCATTTTCAATCACAGCCTGCCGCATCTGCTGTGATCCGGCAAAGTGTGTGGCCGGCTGCTGATCAAACTGAATGCTGCTGGAAAAGCTGTCCCGCAGGGTCGGGTAGCGGCGTTCGATTTTCAGTGCGAGGTCTAAATCGGTCAGGGGAGTTTTCAACGGGACGATGAGATGCTTCCAGAGGATCCCGATTACGATTGCGCCTGCCGCGAGGCCCAGTAAGAGCCTGGTGGCGGGATCTGCAATTCCCAGTATCCAGTCCAGGCTGATGATCAATGTTGCCAGTCCGAGGAACAGGGCCAGTCCCCAGCACAAACCATTCAGCCAGATGAGCTGGCGGATTTTGTGATGCAGTTGTTCCAGTTGTACCCGTATGGAATGTTGCATGATGAAGTTTCAGGGGAACACAGGGACTTAAAAAGTGACTATGATTATTATACTAAGCGAAAACGTTTTCTTAACAGCCATTCTGCTGAGATCAGCAAAGTAAACAGAATCAGGAACTCCCAGCGATTCCAGAGCGGAATCGGCTCTTCGTTTTCCAGCGGAACCGGGTGTCCTGCCGGTATGGCCTGGGGAAGTTGTGCAGCAGCATAGATGGGAAAGTATTTTCCACGCGATTCCCGGGCTGTTTTTTGCATATCCATTCGATTCATATCCCGGTTGACCAGTTCCCGCTGTGAAATTTCGACGCGAAAATCGACAGCGGGCGGTGTTCCCTGGAGAATGGGTTGAGAGACCCAGGTGTGATAGGCGCCTTCTGGAATATTCGAAATGCTGCCTTCGAATATTTCGGGAGATTTTTCCAGGGGCGTTAACGGCACGGGCCGCGAAGCTTCTCCCTGGCGTTCGAGCATGACGGTCACATTTTTGGAATCTGTGGGAATCAACTGCTCATCGAGAAATTTGACACGAAACTGGACGGTATCGCCCTGTTGATACGTTTTGCGGTCCAGTGTCAATTCCACAGCCTGTTCCTGGTTCAGGAGTTTAGATCGGCTCAGGTAGCGGATTGTTTGAACCCAGAACCGCGAATAGTACAGGTCCCCCACCAGGTCACGCCATCTCCACAGGTCATCCGTGGCATTGAAGATGACTTTGCCTGCACCGACGCGCTGGGTAGCGATGATCGGAATTCTCTGACCGTTTTTTCCTTTTAGTGTGGGATGCACGGCGAACACGGAGGCGCCTGGTTTGATATCGTCTGCTGCATAAAACCAGTAAAGCTCAGGCAGGTTATTCCAGATCGCCTGGCTCTCTTCAGCGTTGTCTGCAAACCGAAATATCGATGTACTGAACTGACCTTCTGTGGTTAACTCTGGCTGAAAACCTTCGATCACCGGTTTGTATTCGGCAGGTTGCCTGTTTTGGGAAATCTCGACCGGCAGCAGTGCTTCGAGGTTGGTATTTGTGTAAGCGTGGGGGGAAAAACGAGGCCCGGCCACCATGATCAGCCCACCGCCTTTTTCTCGAACGAACTGGTCCAGATTCTCAAACACTGCCTGGCTGAAGTAAGCCGGGTCGGCGTCGCCCAGGATGACGACATCATATTGGTACAGGTCTTCTTTTTTGACAGGAAAATAATCGAGAGCGGTGGCATCTTCCGAAGAATATTCGAGATCTGATTCCTGCAGAATACTGCGAAGCTCGATCGTTTTATCACGTTCCAGCAGATGTTTGAGATAGCGGTATTCATAACGGGGAACCGAATCGACCAGCAGGACCCGGATTTTCTGATCCAGTACGGAAATCTGTCCTGCCTGCTGATTATTTTTGAGATTGACTTCCCCCTTTACCGGTTCGACTTCAATCACATATTCGAGCAAGCCTGCTTTGGTGGGGGTGAAAGTCAGTTCGATTTTCTGATAATCTTTTTGTGTATTGATCGGGAACTGACGTGATGCCAGCGGGCTGCCCGTATTGGCTTCCCTGAGGCTGACTTTCATGTTTCCGGACTGAATGCCGAAAAACCTGACTTTGGCAGAGACTGTCACCGGATCATTGATGAAGGCGACATCATCAACAAGCAGATCATACAGTTGCAGGTCTTTCACCGGTTGTTCGCTGCCGACACCGACGGGAAAGATGGGAACCAGCTTGGATTTTGCCAGTGCCCCTGCCCGTGACAGGAGATCAAGATCGCCGGTGCTGGAGATGCCATCGCTGAGCACAATGATGGCGGTCGGCGGGGTGCCCCGAAAGTCGTTGAGAACTTTTTGAACTGCATGAAACGGACGCGTTTCTTTCCCGGTTGGTTCCAGCTGTTTAAGGAGTTCCTGTGTACGCTGGTAATCCTGGAGATCAATCAGACCCTGTTCTCCCAGAGGCAGGCATTCCTCGGAAAAATGATAGAGCCTCAGTTTGTGTTTCTCCTGAAGTTCCAGCAGGAACCCGGATTCATTCTGCAGCAGGAGATCTTTTACCAATTCCAGCCGATTTTTTCCCTGACTTTCCTGCTGGAACGCTTTACTGATGCTGGTGGAGGCTGATGCGGCATAATCGTCTTCGAGTCCCATGCTCGCAGAATCATCAATCAGAACGGCAACGAAGGGCAGGCCGGTTCGATGAATGGTTAGAGTGAACCGGGTCAGAAACAGAAGAATGATCGCAAACAGTGTCAGGCGAATGCCGATCAGCACGAGACGCTTTTTTAAATTCAGGTGTGCCGTGTCTTTCAGATAAGCATAGATCAGCAGAAACACAATCCCACTGCCCAATAGAAGCACGGACCAGTCCGGTAACCAGGCTGGCCACGGAGAATTCCACTGAAAATTCCAGGCAGAACCCTGGCCCGGTCCCGCGGCGGGGATCTCAAAATAGGATTCCAGAAGTTGTTTCAGCTTATCCATGATTGGTGCAAATGTATCGTGATATGAAAGCGGAAACTTCTGAATCGAAGAGACCGGCTGCGAATCGACTGCTTATATTGTATTCAGATCATCCAGCAATTGTTGCTTTTCATCACCTTTCAAATCTGATTCTGCGATTTTTTTAGCCTGTTCTACGTAAGTTGACACTTCTTCTGATTTATTGGAGATCGATGCAGCACGGGCCAGCGCTTCATAAGCATAGGCGAGGCAGAACGGACTTAAATGTTTATCTTGCGTGATTTTAAGGCAGAGCATCGCAAAGCTGAATGCATTGCTGGGTTGATTTGTCACAGCATACACACGGGACAACAGCCAGTAGGCAATCGAAATATTTTCGTCCGTGTGTCCTTCAAACTGCATCCAGTGCCATAAGGAGGCATGGCAGGTGGAGATCATCTCCAGGTTTTCTGTTGCGGCACGGTCCTGCTTTTCCAGAAACTCCCATGTCTTGTTGAAACTGTCAGCGGCAAAGTATCGATGGGCCGTCTGTATATCAAAATCGGGTGTCTGCATACGGACTTTCCTGGCAAAAGGTTTCTGTCGATTTATGTTTGAGGCGGAATGCGGCCTGAAAACTGATCTTCAGACAGATTCCATTTCGAGGCATAATGCATTGTATCGCAGCTGGAGAAGAATTATAAGAACTTACGAAAATTGGCAAGATATCAATGAATCAGGGGCTCTTCGGGCAAATATCTGATTGTTGTTTCCTATCTTATCAATATTCACCAGCCGACCGGCTTGATGCAACAGGATCTTGCTATTCGATAATGTTTATCCAGTCGAAACAATAGTCACAACCAATGGATTCAGAACGCACTGATTTCCGATAGTTAGAGACGTAGGATTTCGGACCGATCCAGCCGAAGCCTGCCACTTGTCTGGGAAAAACCCTGCGAGATTGATCATCGGGAACTTCAGATAAACATTAAGGCGATTATGATCCTGTCAAAAGAGAACATGCATCAGCAAAGTCAGTCAACAGACGGACTGCGTCTGGAACCCTCTGCATTGCCAGCTTCGGCACATCTGGTGGGCATTTGCGGTTCCGGAATGAAGGCCCTGGCGGAATATCTGGCAAGCGCCGGTTGTCGAGTCACAGGATCTGATTTAAGCCCCTCTCTGGCTGCAGATCCTGCGCTGCGCGCAGGGGGATACCGCGTGCATCAGGGACATGATATGCGGTTTGTACCCGAGGGGACGAGTGTACTCGTTTATAGTCCTGCCATCGGCCTGGCGAATCCGGAACGACGTTTTGCACAACGCATGGGAATTCCCCAGTTTTCCTATGCACAGATGCTGGGACATCTGATGCGCCAGAAGCAGGGTGTCTGTATCGCCGGAACGCATGGGAAAAGCACGACGACCGCGTTAACGGCATACGTCCTGCAAAATGCCGGTGTTTCCCCCTCAGCGGTCATTGGTGCCGAACTCTGCAGCCAGAATCTGAATGGCTGGGCAGGGGATGGTTCGTTGTTTGTTGCGGAGAGCTGTGAATATCAGCGTAGTTTTCTGAATTTATTCCCGTATTTTGCAGCGATCACAAATATCGAACCCGACCATTTTGATTATTTCAAAAATCAGGATGATATGACGACTGCCTACGCAGAATTCGTCTCTCGTATTCCCAGGGGTGGTTCGCTGGTATTACCTTCGACCTGTATGGGGTTCCAGAAACTGAGGGAAGCCTGTAAAGCAAAAATTTCTACTTTTTCACTGGAGCGGGGGGCTGACTGGTGGGCCACCGACATTAAGTCGACGGCGTTCGGTTTACGATTCCGACTGTTCCACCAGGGCGAGTACTTTTCCGAAATATCTCTTCAGAAAACGGGAAAACACAACGTTTCCAATGCAATGGTGGCTGCCATTCTCTGTCATTCCGCCGGCATCGATGTCGAACAGATTCGGGAGGGGATTTATGAATTCCCCGGGATTCGCCGGCGCTATGAGCGGATGGGCTCGTACAAGGGAATGACGCTGTTTGATGATTATGCCCACCATCCGACTGCGATTCAGGCCACTTTGAAGATGTTAAGACAGGAATATCCGGACCGCCGGATCTGGTGTCTGTATGAACCGCATCAGGTTTCGCGCACACAGGCCTTGATGGATTATTATGCCCGCAGTTTTCAGCTGGCGGACCGTGTTCTGATTGCCCCCGTGTATGCAGCCCGGGAAAAGCTCGATGCAGAGCCTGTAGAAACGTCCAAAGAGCTGGTTCGGCGAATTCTTCTGCATAATGCTGCGGTCAGTTTCAGCAGTTCCCTTGACCAGATGCTCTCAACTTTAGAGACTGAGGCTCAATCTGGTGATATTATCATTACTATGGGAGCGGGCGAAATAAATCGGATCCATCATGAGCTCAATCGAAGACTTCAAAGAGATTCTCAAACCATCTGAACCACTGGCCAAGTATTCCTATTTCAAAATAGGGGGACCAGCCCAGTTTCTTCTGGAACCGCGGAATGCAGATGAACTGCAGGCTGTGGTCCAATGCTGTGTAGAGAATGAAATTCCGGTACGCGTTTTTGGCGGTGCCTCCAATATTCTGATTAAAGATTCCGGCGTACAGGGTGCCGTCATCCGCATCCATGCCGGTGATTTTTCTAAAATCAGCATCGAAGGCACGACGGTCACAGCCGGAGCAGGTGCCTTACTCTCAAACCTGGTCTCAGAAACAGTCAAAGCGGGCCTGGCGGGCCTGGAGTCACTGGTAGGAATTCCGGGAACTGTGGGCGGTGCGTTACACGGCAATGCCGGGGGCCATAATGGTGATACAGGTCAGTATGCCACTTCCGTCACGGTTCTCACCGCGCGAGGTGAAAAGTTTGTGCGGACGGCCGACGAACTGAGTTTCAGCTATCGTGAGAGCAGTATCAATGAACTGGCGATTATCGAAGCAGTATTTGAACTGACCGCAGATGATTCCGAAGAAGTCACAAACCGCATGAAGAAGAACTGGATCATGAAAAAGGCGAATCAGCCTTTAACTCACCAGTCAGCCGGTTGCATCTTCAAGAATCCGCGGGGCATGCACGCTGGCGCATTGATTGAACAGGCTGGCTTGAAAGGCACCCGGATTGGCGGCGCAGAAATCAGTGATCGGCATGCGAACTTC
>NZ_CAXAVM010000194.1:0-12767 GCF_963972345.1 uncultured Gimesia sp.
GGACCCGCGAAGGGGACAGCGTGTTGGCAGTGGCACCGGGAAGTACCCTGGACCATGTCGTGTTCTTCTCCAGCGATGGAGTAGCGTATACGCTGCCGATTGAGCAGGTTCCCGTTTCATCAGGTTATGGCGAGCCACTTTCCAAACATGCGCGGATGAGCGATGGCGCATACCTGGTGGCGGCGGTGACGACCGATGGTCGCTTCACACCGGATGACAAATCAACAAAGAAGCAACCCATTCCCACGCCTCACGTTCTGATCGTGACAGAGAAGGGACAGATCATGCGGATTTCGTTCAGTCTGTTCCGGACGGCTTCGACCAAAGCAGGCCGCAAGTACTGTCGCCTGGGTAAGGATGACCGGGTGGTCTATGCGGGGCTGGTTGAAGAGGCTGAAACCATGTTTATCGCGACTAAAGATGCCCGCGTGCTGCATTGCGAAATCGAAGAAGCCGCCCTGCTCTCCAATGCGGGCAAAGGGGTTAAGGGGATCAAACTGGAAAAAGGGGACCAGGTCATGGGGGCCCTGCAGCTGACGCGACCGAGCGACTGCCTGCGGGTCGTGAATACCGCGGGCAAAAAAATGACCTTTGGCCAGATGAAATATGGAGTCACTTCCCGCGGCGGCAAAGGCGTGAAAACCAGTCAACGGAGCGGGTTTGCTGAAATCCTCTATCCGCCCATTGAAGTGGTTGACTGGGACGAACAGGCGGACGACGAATCATAAACTGTTCGCATCTCGACTTACGGATCTCTGGCTCAACACCTATAATCTCGTTTTCCTTCGCATTTCAATTAGAGAAATATCAGTAAAGGTATTATGGCAACTGCAGCAAAAACAACAGGCGCAAAAAAATATTCGGCTGACGACATTGAAGTGCTGGAAGGGCTGGAGGCGGTCCGCCGTCGTCCTTCGATGTATATCGGTGGCGTTGATATTCGAGGGCTGCATCACCTGCTCTGGGAAATCGTCGATAACTCGGTCGACGAATATCTGGCTAAAGAAGCCGATACGATTATCGTCACCCTGCATAAAGATGGCGCCTCCTGCAGTGTCAAAGACAATGGCCGTGGCATTCCCGTCGACAAGCATACCAAAACCAAAAAGTCGGCTTTGGAACTGATTCTGACCACCCTGCATGCCGGCGGAAAATTCTCCGACAAGAACTATGCCCGCAGCGGTGGTCTGCATGGCGTGGGTTCTTCCGTGGTCAATGCCCTGTCTTCCGAGATGATTGCGACAGTCGTACGCGACGGTCACCAGTACATGCAGCGGTATAAAAAAGGCAAGCCGACCACACCCGTTAAAAAAGTAAAGCCGTTCCGCGGACACGGAACCGAAATCTATTTCCGCCCGGACGATGACATTTTCCGCCGTGTGCACTTCAGTGCCGACACGATTCGCCAGCACCTGGAAGATGTCGCCTTTATTCATGGCGGCCTGAAAATCACCTTCCGCGACGAAGTCAAAAAAGAGACGCATGAACTTTCTCATCCGGAAGGAATTCGTGGCTACCTCGAAAAACTGACACAGGAACAGCAGAAAAAACCCGTTCACGAACAGATGTTCTTTGCAGAAAAGGAAGACAAGAACATTCGCGTGGAAGTCGTATTAAGATGGACCGATGCCACGGACGAGCAGATTCGCAGTTATGTGAACGGGATCCGCACCCATGCTGGCGGAACGCACGAAAGCGGACTGCGGTCCGGGATTGCCAAAGCGGTCAAGAATTATATGGATGTGCATAATATCAAGCACAAAGGACTGGCGATTACGACCGATGACATCCGCGAAGGCGTGCTCTGCCTGATTTCCGTATTCCATAGTGATCCGATGTTTCAGGGTCAGACCAAAGAGAAACTGAATAATCCCGAAGTCAGCGGCTTTGTCGAAGGGATCGTCAGGCCTCTGCTGGAAACCTGGTTGAACCAGAACCCGAGTATTGCTGATGCGGTAGTTGGTCGGATCGTCCTGGCAGCACGAGCCCGGATGGCCAGTCGCGATGCCCAGAAAGAAGTACGGCGGAAATCGGTCACGAACCGAAAATCGACCCTGCCGGGCAAACTGCTGGACTGCCGCTCCAATAAACCGGAAGAATCAGAGCTGTTTCTGGTCGAAGGTCTGTCTGCGGGTGGAACGGCGGCGATGGGGCGCGACAGCCGCATCCAGGCAGTGCTGCCGCTGCGGGGAAAAGTCTTGAATACCGAATCGCTGGCTATTTCCAAAATCATGGGGAACCAGGAAATCAAGGACCTGGTGGAAACACTGGGAACCGGGATTGGCCCGAACTTTGAGATCATGAACCTGCGCTACAACCGGATCATCCTGCTGATGGATGCCGACAGTGATGGCTATCACATCAGCACGCTGCTGCTGACATTCTTCTTTCGGCATATGCGGGAACTGATTCGCCAGGGCAAACTGTTTCTGGCACAACCGCCTCTGTACTGTATCAAGGTCGGCAGCGAGAAACATTATGCCCAGGATGATGCCCAGAAGGAAGAGATCGTGGAATCACTGGGCGCCAACCGCAAGTATGAGATTGGTCGCTTTAAAGGTCTGGGTGAAATGACAGCCAGCGAACTCAAAGAGACCACGCTGGATCCCAAACACCGCGTGCTGCTGAAAGTGGATATCGACAGCCAGCTCGATGCGGATGCCACGTTCGCCCAGCTGTTCGGCAAAGATGCCAGCCTGCGTTACGACCTGATCATGCAGGAAGCGATCGAAGCAGACGACATCGATTATTGATCTCAGCTGCTCAAGACGATACAAAAAAAGAGGCGAATCGATTTGATTCGCCTCTTTTTATTTCTGGTCAGATCGGAATGTCTGACTTATTTTACGGAAGCGGTTTCTGCCGGTTCGGGTGGCAGAGGCTGCTTGCTGTCATTCTTTTCCACAGTCAGGTCGTTACCCACGGTGATCGTCAGCCAGCCATCGTTGGCTTTGATGCCGGTGATGTCCAGGTAGACGGTCCGGTTTTCCAGTTTGGCTTTGACCTGTGAATCTTCAACGCGATCCGGAAATGCTTTTTCCATCTTGCTGCGAACCACGCCGGAACGGGCGATCTGAGCAGCAATCCGTTCGGGTCGAACGACGGGAGATGACTTGACGTCTCCCCGGGTGATATGAATTTTATCACCGTCGACTCTGAAGTGCAGAGGAACCGTGATGACCTGGGTCGGCACAGCGGTTTCGCCCTGCTGTTCAAAACCACAACGCAGGATGAGGTTCAGAGTATTGTCAGTGATCTGCACACGAATGGGATCGTGATCATCGAAGACCAGCAGATTGGGTCCTTTATCTGGATCAACGGGAGGACGTTCCAGTTTGACTTTTCGTCCCAGAACATCTTCGATTGATTTTTCAAATTCTGTGATCAGGTCCTGATCGGTAATTGTGCGGCCTTCGAGGTTCATTCGAGACAGGCTGTTATTCATCACCGATTCATGCAGCTGTACCACAACACTTTCGTCGGCAGCGATGGTCAATGGTGGCGAATTGGCAGCCAGTTCGCCGGTATCCATCAGCCGGGTGCGAATGTAAAGATGAGTGTCAGTGGAAGCATAGCTGCGGGCAGTGGGGAACAGCCCATTGTCACGCAGACGCTTATTCAGAGTCCCGCCGACCTCTTCATTGGCACGACCGATGCGTTCATCCACTTCTTCATCGAAGCGGGGACGAACCCGGTCTCGCACGCGTTGTGCGGCGATGGCTTCTGCTTCGCCTTTCAACTCGGCAGTCCGGCGGTATGCCATATTGCGACCAATGCCAGCCAGCAGAGGAATGCGATCCAGTTTTGTGCTGGCACCGACGGTGGTGTTATTGGCGGCGACTTCGACCCAGGCAGGCTGAGTTACGAAAGTATCGCCATCAAAGTTGATTTCTTTAGAACCCCAGATCTGGTGATGACCTGATGTGTAAATCGTCGCCTGGTTGGTGGTACCGGAAGTTTCACTGTTGGTAACACCTTTCAGTGTTAAATCAAATCGCAGTGTAGAATCGCTGGGTTTGAAATCCACGCCGATTTCGGTGGTTGTGGCCTGATTTCCGGTGACGTAAGCACCCAGAATGCAATCCACCACGGGGCCGGTTTCACAGGTGCTGTCGTGGATCAGCCGATTCATGAACTCTTCGGCAACCATCACACGCAGGTTATAGTTGAAGTAGTTGTTCCGCAGAGCGCTAGTCAGTGGCTCGAGGCCCCCTTCCAGTTCTTCACGCAGAATAGCATAGGCTTTACGTGCTTCAAATGAGTTCTTGTTGCTTTCTGTCGCTTCGTATTCTTCCAGGTTGCTGACCAGTGCCGTCAGTTGCTCACGAACTTTACTGGAATCAATTTTCGCCGGACCGGCCTGGGAATCAGCCAGAAAAGCACGGATTGATTTTTCCAGGTTCTGGAACTGAGGACGGTTGAAGAATTTTCGCTGTTCCGCATCGATTAATGCACCGCGCTCTTCAAATTTCTTTTTGAGCGATTTCAACAGATCCATCAGTTCGACTTCGGAATAGCTGTTTTTCAATTCTTTCTGCAACTCATTTAGCTGCAGGTAATCGACCCAGCCGTTACCATTGTCCATGGTACCCAGGTATTTTTTCAGAGCGGCGGCCGCTTTGGCCAGTTTGTTCTGCTGGGCTTTCAGCTGAGCTGCTTTCACGGCAGCGACATCGACCGACAGGGTTTTCAGAACCGCATTGGCAATTTCCACGCGACGTTGCAGGCGGCTGGCGTAATCCGCGAGGACTGCCTGGCCTTGAGCTTCCTGAACCTTGGTCTGCAGTGCTGCCAGGGTCTGCTGCTGCTGTTCCAGAGTCAGCTCTGATCCGTAAAGCTTTGCCAGCAGGTCGCCCACCTGCTGATCCCATTCTGCCCATTTGCCTTCGAGTCCTTCCGGAGCTTCCGAAAGATCTTCAGGTACTTCAGCTGGTAAAATACCCTGCAGACCCACGTCTGCTTTTTCCTGCTTCTTGTCTGCCACAGCCATGGAGGATGTGACAACCAGTGCCAGGCTGGTTAAACCTAAAACTGCGAGGCCAAGTACACCAAAATATTTCTGGTTTTGTCTGGTTCGGTTTAGTTCCTTTAGAAACATATCTGATCTCACTCCATCGACAAAGGGATTCGAATAACGGTCGCCACCATTCACAAGAACGCGGGACTCCAGGGGCCCTCATTAATGGTAGTATGGGTGGAAACTACCGTTGTAAAATAATTTATCGTCATTTAGCAGCCGGGAATGTGTGTTGAATTCATACATCCCTGCCTCCAATCAACTATTCAAGCATCAATATCTGCAAAACCCGGTTCACACGGATGTTCCGAAAACAATATTTGGAGATTGCAGAATTCCTGTTACTTTTCATGGCGCAAATCAGGGCCGGAGAGTCTGGGCAGGCACCCCATTCCCCAGGATCGTCAAACTCAGCCTGCCCGTTTCACAGGCCCTTCATCAGATCACCATAGCGCAGTTTAGTGGACCCTCAAATATTGTGCAATCAACCAAAGCAGCTTGTATTCGCAACATTAACAAAACGTATAAATGTTCACGTCTTCTGTTTCTGGAGCTGAAGGTCCCTCCTGCCAGAGCCGGTCGAACGGTTTTCAGGTATTCAGAATAGAGATTCAGGCTGAATAATCGAGGGGTTCGATTTGGAATTTGGGCAGTGAGACCGTACATTGGTGGTTTCAGACAATAGGTCCAGATTAACGTTAAAAGGATTTTCACTTGGATTTTCAGCAGGTCCTGACGCCCCCTCAATTCGCCGCTGTCTCGCATCACCGGGGACCTTTACTGGTGCTGGCGGGGCCGGGTTCAGGAAAAACGCGTGTCATTACCCACCGCATTGCTTCGCTGATCCATGCGCACGTTCCCGCGCATCAGATTCTGGGGATTACCTTCACCAATAAGGCAGCGGATGAAATGGGAGAACGGGTCAGGCAGTTGATTCCCGACTCGCGCGTGGAGATCTCTACATTTCATAGGTTCTGCGTCAAAATCCTGAGGCGCTATGGTCGCGGCGTCGGCCTGGACAGCAACTTCTCGATTTTTGACACCTCCGATCAGCAGCAGCTCATTCGCTTCGTGTTGAATGAATTAGACATTGATACCGTGGCGTATAATCCTTCGACCATCGCTTCGATGATCAGCCGCGCCAAAAATGATCTGATCACCGTCGATCGCTTTGTCGAAATGTATCAGGAATCGGTGGGCGATCATCTGCAGGCCGTGGCGGCGCGGGTCTATCCGTTGTACCAGAAGCTGCTGCTCGAATCGAACGCGGTGGACTTTGACGATTTACTGCTGCACGTCGCCAGCCTGCTTAAAGGCTCTCCTGAATTACGGGCCACTCTGGACGAACGCTATCAATATATCCTGGTAGATGAATACCAGGACACGAATCTGGCACAGTATCAGATTGTGATGGGCCTTTCATTAAATACACGCAACCTGTGTGTTACGGGAGATCCCGACCAGTCGATTTACGGGTGGCGGGGTGCGAAGATTGAAAACATCCTGCAGTTCGAACGGGATTTCCCCGACTGCAAAACCATTCGGCTCGAGCAGAATTTTCGCAGCACGAAAGAAATTCTCCGCGTTGCCGACGATCTGATTTCTCACAACCAGCGCCGCAAAGTCAAATCGCTGTTTACAGAAAACCAGGAAGGATCTCCTGTCGAACTGCTCTGTTATCAGGATGAGCGACACGAAGCAGACGATATTGCCAGACGCATTCGCGAAGCCGTGGACAAAGGCGCGCATGACTACACGGATTTTGCCATCTTTTACCGGGTCAACTCGCTTTCCCGCGAGCTGGAACTGGCATTGGCCCGGCATAAAATACCGTATCAGCTGGCCGGCAGTGTGGCCTTCTATGAACGTACGGAAGTCAAAGACCTGCTCTCGTATCTGAAGCTGGTCAACAATCCCGATGATCGGATTGCGTTCTCCCGCATTGTCAATAAGCCACTGCGGGGCATCGGAAAAACCACTCAAAATAAACTGATTCGCTGGGCCGACGAACGGGGGATCAGCCTGCTGGAAGCCGCACATCAGGCAGCAGACTGCCCGAAACTTTCCAAACGGGCGGCGACCATGGTGGCGCGGTTTGCCAAAATGATCAACGGATTTTCGATGGCCGACTCAGGGTCCGTCGGGCACCTGATGGAGAGTATCATTGACAGCACGCGATTGATCGACAGCTGGAAGGAGAGTCCGGACGAAGATGATCAGCAACGGATTGCCAACGTCAATGAACTGCTCTCCACGGCCAGGAAGTACGATGACATTTATGGAGAAGAGACGACCCTGGAAGGTTTTCTGGAAGTCAGTACCCTGGCCAGCGCGACCGACCAGCTGGATGCCGATGCCGGACGCGTGACCCTGATGACATTGCATGCCGCCAAAGGTCTGGAATATCCGGTGGTGTTTATCATCGGTGTCGAACAGAATCTGATTCCGCACGAACGGGTCTTGCGTGAAGAATTGCGCGATGGTTTAGAAGAAGAACGCCGCCTGTTCTTTGTGGGGATTACCCGGGCCGAACAGAACCTGTACCTGACTCAAACACGCGAACGCTCGCTGCGTGGTCGTCCGTGGAGAACCATCACCAGTGACTTCCTCAAAGAAATCGACGTGAAGCTCAATGACCAGACCACCGATGAGCTGTTTGAATCCCGCTCCCACTTTGATGAGTTCGTGGAATCCGTCAAGCGCGGTGAAATTGATATCGCCGCTTTGAAGGCAGCCAATCCGGAGCGTCCCCTGTTGATGACTGGTGCGGATCTCCTGAAAGATTCACCTCAAGCCGCTGAGATACCCCAGGGTTTTTCGGTGGGCATGCGCGTCAGGCATCCGCGGTATGGGGTGGGAACCGTCATGGGAATCAGTGGTTATGCCCGTAAACGGATGGTAAATGTTCTGTTTGATGATGCAGACGAACCGCAGACCTTTGTCGCCGCACACTGCCCCCTGCAACCGTTAGGACTGCGCTAACCCGACGCTGGTTCAAGCGGATCACAGCCTCTTGCCGATAAACCCGATTGGCGCCTGCCATTAATTCTGTGGAAGAATACACTGGTATTTCGCAGTCATTCAGCAGGTCTGATTCACCTAAACCGACATCGGGTTCTCTCATGCCGCCACGTAAACGACCACCGGCGAATTCCAGATTCCAAGTCCGCAAACCGGCTGACCCCGGGGTGCATCTGGAACCATTCCTGCATTACCTGGAAGCAGAATGCGGGATGGCAGCGAATACCATTTCCGCGTATCGCTCTGACATCGTGCAGTTTCTGGACTGGTACCGCGCGCAGCAACCGGTCCCGTTAAGTGAAGTCGATCTGAACTTTCTGTCCGGCTACCTGCAGCATCTCAATCGACGCAAGCTGGCGACGACGACCGTTTCCCGGCACCTGGTCACGATCAAGTTGTTCTTTCGTTACCTGGTGCTGGAAGGTGTGCTCGCCGAGAGTGTCGCCGACCTGTTGAATTCTCCCAAACTCTGGAAATATCTGCCCAAGGTTCTCAGCCCGGAAAAAGTCAACCAGCTGCTGTCTGCTCCCTGCCGGGAAGATCGCTACCCGCTCCGCGACCGGGCGATACTGGCGATGATGTATGCAACCGGCTGCCGTGTGACAGAGATCGTGACCCTGCCTTTGAACTCGGTAAAGCTGGCCGAAGGCTATGCCCGCTGCGTGGGAAAAGGAAACAAGGAACGCATGGTGTCATTGAATCCGGTCGCTGTCGCCGCCGTGGAAGCCTATCTGCGGCATGAGCGGCATGAGCGGCCTGTGCTGACACGACGCAACACGGCAGAACAGGCGCTGTTTCTGAATCGGGGAGGCAAGCAGCTCTCGCGGATCATGGTCTGGAACATCGTCAAGAAAAACGCGGCCCGCGTCGGCTGCAGTAAAGAGGTCAGTCCGCATACACTGCGTCACAGCTTCGCCACCCACATGATGGCTGGCGGCGCCGAGATCCGCGCGTTGCAGGAACTGCTGGGACATGCGAATATCCGCACCACCCAGATTTACACCCACGTCGATCACAGCCGCCTGAAAGCCGTGCACCAGATGTATCATCCGCGTGGCTGATTAAAATGGGTCCATCAGTTTGCCATCTCCGCGGTTGCCGAGTTGTTCCAGCAAACCGGGATCGATGTTCTCGGCAATGAAGCGGACAGAACCGTCGCCCAGCCCGATGTGAGCGCCCCCGAGATGGTAGCTTCCGAATCCCCCGACATTTAACAGTGGATCGACAGGATTCTCCTCTACAGGTGTGGGAGGATTATTGCTTCCCCAGGAACCGTTGAAGCTGGGGAGATCCTTGTTGATGGAACCGGTATTCCGCAGACTGGCGCGCGTCCCGGAGAGCCAGCCCAGGTTGGTCTCGTCGAACAGATGCTCGCCGATAAAAATGGTATTGCTGCTGCCGTCGGTAATCTGATCGTAGCTGATGCTGCTGTTGAGGAACATGACTCCGGAATTATTCACATCAATGGGCGCTTCATTTGCATTATAGCAGGCCGCATAATTGGTCTGAAACAAATCGACATTTTCCTCAATCGGCACACGTAAAACAGGCCCTTTGGGATCAGACGGGCAGCTTAAAACAGAGAGCGGTCTTTTGCGCACCTCATAATTGGCTTCGGCGTACACACTCTGTTTAAAGTCAATATGCCGATACACAATCGCCTGATCCAGGAACGGCATCAGTCCTCCAAGCCAGCCCATGTCATAGCCTTTGGGTTCGTTTTTAATGGGTCCCGTCTGATTATAAACTCCCGCCGGCAGGACCTCGAAAGCCATTTCGTAGTTTTGCAGCGCAATGCTGATCTGCATCAGATTGTTCTTACACACTGTCCGCCTGGCTGCCTCACGGGCCTGCTGGACTGCCGGCAGCAGGAGTGCAATCAGGATCGCGATGATTGCAATCACAACCAGCAGTTCGATCAGCGTGAAGCCATGACGCTGCTGACTCTGGTGAAAGCGGGGAGCAAACTTATTCATCTTTTTTATTCCTGGGATAAAATACCAAATCGCATTGTAAGGAAATCATTGATAAGAACCGAAGCTTGATCGAAGGATTGAGGTCATAATAAAATCTTTTTTGTACGAGTAATGACAAACGTCTGACTCTCAGGATATTTCACTCGAGCCTGAATGGAGATACGTTGAGCGCCGTCCGTTTCCGATTTCAACTCGATTTCAGCGGAGCCTGCATAACGGGTTCCCAGTTCTTCCGCATCAATCTGCCAGACTTCCCCCTGGTACTCGGGATTTGACAATCGCTGTCGCGCGGCACGCTCCAGAGCTGACTCAACCAGCCAGTCGGCCTGGACCTGCAGCTGCTCCTTCAGCATTTGTCGTCGCTGCATCAACGTCGATTTCAGCAGTGAAGCCATCACCAGTGAAATCAACAACAGGCAGACCATGACAATCACCAGCACTGCTCCCTGGCGCGTGCTCTGAGTGTGAAATACTGTCTCTGATTGATTGTGATGACGCATATGATTGACCCTGTCACTCGGTTTCATTTGTTTCTTTTTCTGGTTGTTTCAGTTTCAGATTCGCCAGCCGATAATCATGGCCGATGGTGGAAATGATCGATAATTCCTGAAACGCCGGCTTCCCGGACCGACCTGAGCTTTCGCTGTTTTTAATTGATACGCGCTGTAACGGATCGGGTTCTTCAATGGAGATCCCCGCCCGATGCAGTCGCTGCTGTTCAAAAAAACGAGCGAGGCTGCCCTCAGGCAGATAATAGACATCACGATGTGTTTCCTTACCCTGGCGGGTCACGACTCGGAAAATCTGATGTTGTTGAATCGTGTACTTCACACTCTGATTGTCGGGTTGTTGCAGGATCAGTTCGCTCCCTTCTGCGGGAAACTGGACTTCTACTGCAGCATGAATGTCTGCACGAAACAGATGGGAAAATCGCTGGAACGAAGATCCCAGCCAGGCGGCTTTGCTGGTTTCCCGCTCGGCACGAAGCACCGTATGCATGGTGAGCATACTGATGCCCATCAGCACCGAAGCGATGCCCATGGCCACGACGACTTCCACCAGGGAAACTCCCGGGGGGCAGCCATATTGCCTGATCGAAATCATAAATCCACGTCGCTGCATTACTGCTGTTCCTTCAGGCAGACCCAGGAAGTGAGTCTCACCGGCATCGCCCTGATTCCCTGATCGTTTTTCCAGTCGAGCTGGATCCCTATCTTTTTCATCTGCTGCACATCATCTGCGTTACTGACTTTGAATTGCAGGCTGGCATCGGGAAGTTGTCTGATCGCACTTTCCGATAAAGCAAACTTATCCACGGTTGACTGCTGTACTTCGTCAAATGGTAAAGTGACCGCGCGTTCCATCAGATTTTCCACTTCCACAATCGCAATCTGGCGGCGTTCAGTCTGCCGGCGTTCGCGATGCACCCAGTAGATCGCTGGTACCATAATCATGGAAACCGTCATCAGCAGCACGCCGGCCACCATCATCTCCACCAGCGTGAATCCGCGGCGTTGACACCGCAATGCTGCGCTGCGAGTTGGACTGATTCTATTGATCTGTTTTTGATTTCTCACATTTCAACCAATATCTGAGGTTAAGACAGGGCATGCATGATCGTCACCAGTGGTAAAAACAGCCCGATAACGAAGATACCCACTAAACAGCCCACGCCCACAACAAAACACGGTTCCAGGTATTCCCGTATCAACGCCAGGCGATAATTGATACGCCGTTCGATTCCTTTGGCAATCGCTTTGAGCGCCCAGCTCAAATTACCGGCCCGTTGCGCTGACTGCAGCAGACGCACTTCACTGGGAGTCAGCAGGCTATAGTCATGCAGTGACGTCCAGCAGTCGTTCCCTTTATGAATATCTTCCAGAATCGCGTTAAAGCGGGCAGACAGATACTTATTTTTTGTCGTGTGTGACAGGGTCTCGAATGCCCCCAGCAGCGGACGTCCTGATTCGGTGCTGACGTGCAGAAACCGCAGCACATCCGGCGCGATCAAACGGGGATAATAGCGTCCCGAAATAAACCGGGGGCGCCAGCCATTTTCCAGATAGCCGGTCCGGCGGAGCCTGAGATACATAAAAAAGAGAATCAGAAAGACTGGAAATATTAACGGAAAGTAATTAACAATCAGGTCCGCTGCATAGATGATCCTCAGCGTCAGATCCGGTAACTCCATGCCGAAATCCAAGAAAATCTTTTTCATCTTGGGAATGATCCAGTAACAGATAAATCCGAAAACCAGAAACATGATGACAAAAACCGTAGACAGATAGACGCCGATGCCGGGACGCAGGTAATCCCGTTCATTGCGCTGCTCGGCACACACTTCCGCCGCCAGCGCCAGCGCAGAAGGCAGCGTCCCTGATTCGGCTCCCGCTTTGACGAGGAAGAACGCGTTCGCAGGAATCACGTACGGAATCTTTTCCAGCGCCTCGGCCAGCGGAACGCCGCTCCGCAGCAGGTCCACCAGCCGCATGATCTGGTAACGCCAGTGGCCACGAATATCTTTCCCGAACGTTTCCAGAACGTCGATCAACGGCAGCTGTTTATCGGCGGCGATGGCCAGAATCCGCAGCAATGCCACCTGTTGAGAATAAGAAACACGCCCGAAAGACAGAAAGGTTCCGAATGGCGACGAATTTCTTACGTTGCCAAATATTCGATTCAGATTTTCGAAATGCGATTTCTTATCCATGAGTGATTGAACGCGACAGCCGCTCTCTGAAGTAAATGAATTT